>CATISV010000168.1 GCA_949541125.1 Flavobacterium sp. SCGC AAA160-P02 | reverse complement strand
GCATTTTGTTTGTTCGCGTGCATTTGATAGATTCTAGAGATACGCTCTTTTTTTCCTGAACGATTATTTAGAACATAGGAGCCCGCATCTAATCTTCCTGAATAGGATCTAAAAAATGCTAGACGTCCAACAAAAGGATCTGTGGCAATTTTAAATGCTAAAGCGGAGAAAGGTTCTTTTGCATCAGGTTTACGAGAAATCTCTTGTCCAGAATGAGGATCTGTTCCAACAATTGCCTCTTTATCTAATGGTGATGGTAAATAACGACATACAGCATCAAGTAAAAATTGAACCCCCTTATTCTTGAAGGCAGACCCACAAATCATGGGTATAATGGCCATATCCATAACGGCAGCTCTCAAGGCAGTATGAACTTCATCTTCAGTAATAGAATCTTCATCTTCCATGAATTTTTCTAATAAAACCTCATCATAGCTTGCTACCTCTTCTATCAATAGAGCTCTATATTGAGCAGCTTCTTCTTTTAACTCTTCTGGAATTTCAACAACATCAAACGTAGCTCCTTGAGTCTCTTCATGCCATATAATCGCTCTGTTCTTTACGAGGTCTACAATCCCTTTGAAATCTGCTTCTTCACCAATAGGTAGAACAATCGGTACTGCATTAGAACCCAACATTTCTTTTACCTGTCTGTTTACATTCATAAAATCAGACCCTTGGCGATCCATCTTGTTGACAAAACCAATTCTTGGCACTTTATAATTGTCAGCTAATCTCCAGTTTGTTTCTGATTGTGGCTCAACACCATCTACAGCAGAAAATAAGAATACCAAACCATCGAGAACACGTAATGATCTATTTACCTCAACAGTAAAATCTACGTGACCTGGGGTGTCTATAATATTGAAATGATATCCTTTTGCATCAGCGGTTGGTTTTCCATTTTCTGTAGGAAATTCCCATGTACATGTTGTTGCAGCAGAAGTAATCGTTATTCCTCTTTCTTGCTCTTGTTCCATCCAATCCATTGTTGCAGCACCATCATGCACTTCTCCAATTTTGTGTGAAACTCCCGTGTAATAAAGAACACGTTCTGTGGTAGTAGTTTTCCCAGCATCAATATGTGCTGCAATACCTATATTTCTTGTGTATTTTAAATCTCTAGCCATTTTTTATTAAAATCTAAAGTGAGAGAATGCTTTATTTGCTTCGGCCATTTTGTGAGTGTCTGTTCGTTTTTTAACTGCTGCTCCCTCTTCTTTTGCTGCTGCTAAGATTTCAGCTGCTAAACGTTGCGCCATCGTTTTTTCATTTCTCTTACGAGTAAATGAAATCATCCATTTTATAGCCATAGAGACCTTTCTGTCAGGTCTTATTTGCATCGGAATTTGAAATGTTGCTCCACCAACACGCCTTGAACGAACCTCTACGTGAGGCATAACATTTGATAAGGCGTCTTTCCAAATTTCTAATGCTGATTTTTCTTCGTCTTCTTTTCTCTGTTCTACGATGTCGATTGCATCATAAAAAACCTTGAATGCTACTGACTTTTTTCCATCCCACATTAAGTTGTTAACGAAACGGGTTACTAACTGGTCGTTAAATTTTGGATCTGGCAGTAAGACTCTTTTTTTTGCTGCTCTTTTTCTCATGTCTTTACATTAAAAAAGTTACTAAATTACTTTTTTGGTCGCTTTGCACCGTACTTTGATCTTCGTTGAGCTCTTCCCTCAACTCCCGCAGTATCTAAAGCTCCACGAACAACGTGATACTTTACTCCTGGCAAATCTTTTACTCTTCCCCCTCTAACTAATACTATCGAGTGCTCTTGTAGATTATGTCCTTCTCCTGGAATGTATGCATTTATCTCATTACCATTTGTTAATCTAACTCTTGCAACTTTTCGCATTGCAGAATTAGGTTTTTTTGGCGTAGTAGTATAAACACGAGTACACACTCCTCTCCTTTGAGGACAAGACGACAAAGCAACCGATTTACTCTTCTTAGTTATTTTGGTTCTTCCTTTACGAACTAACTGTTGTATAGTTGGCATACTAATTTTTACTATATTTCGTTTGTACTAAAATTTTACTCTTTTTTAAGAGTCCGCAAATGTACAATTAATTTCTTTCTATTCAAATCTCATTAAACGATTTTTTTATTCGTAAATACAAACTGTTGTTTTTATGTGATTTTAAGGTACATTTGAGTGTTTTTAATATGCATTTTGAATAAAAAATTTACACCATATATATATATCTTTTTTTTTAGCTGTTTTTCTCATGGGATTTTTAGTCAAAATTTTGAATTACAAATAAAGACTGTTGATAGTGTTAAGAATACTATTCTAAATAAAATTCCTTACAAAAAAAATCATCTCTTAGAAAAAAAGATTTATGAAGAAATAAATAAGGTAAATGATAGACTAAAAAAAATAGGCTTTCTTACTTCAAAAATTGATACCATTAAAGTAAATAAAGACAACTATATTGCTTTTTTTAATCTTGGATTAAAAACAGATGAAATAATTATTCTATCTACTTATAGAAAAAAATTCAAAGGCTCTCAAATCGATGTTGACTCGATCAGGATAAAACCTGAAGAATTCGAAACTTTCACACAATCACTGATAACAAAACAAGATAAAATAGGTAACTCCTTTTCTGAAATCTTTTACAAAAATCCAACTTACAAAAACAATACGCTCATTTTAGAACTCCAGATTGTAGAATCCTCAAAAAGATCTATTGATAAAGTAATTGTTAAAGGCTACGAAATTTTTCCAAAAAATTTTATTAAAAACTTTTTCCAAATAAAAGACCAAACTGTTTTTTCTAAAGCAAAAATTGAGGAAATATCCAACCGTACAAAAAAACTAAGCTTTGTTAGTGAGAAAAAAAAGCCTGAAGTACTTTTTAAAAAAGACTCAACGCATCTTTACTTATTTTTTGACAAATTAGAATCGAGTAGTTTTGATGGAATTATAAATTTTGCCTCAAAAGAAGATGGCAATGGTCTTCTGTTAAATGGAAACCTAGACCTAAAATTAAATAATGTATTTAATTATGGAGAGCAGTTTGAACTATTTTGGAATAAAGTTGCTGAAGAAAAAACAGAATTTAATATTCATATAAAAGCACCTTATTTTCTTAACTCAGTATTAACGACTGAAATAGGGTTTAATATATTCAGACAAGACTCTACCTTTTTGAGTACAAATTTTAATTTCAAAACCGAGTATGATTTGAACAACAGATCTAAATTATCAATTTTATTTTCAAGTGAAAAATCATCATATCTTTTAAACTCAAATGAAAGTAATCTCGATTCTTATTCAAATTATTTCACAGGTATTGAATATAATTCAACGATTTTATCAGAAAATAATCTTTTTAAAGATAAATTTAAATTCAACATTGCAACAATCATTGGGAAAAGAAAATCAACTACTAATGTAACTCAATTAAAATGCAACCTTTCTTCTCTGTTTAATCTGAGAACTTCGAAAAGGAGTTATGTTTATATAAAGAATGAAAGTGGCATCTTAACTTCTAATAATTATTTACTTAATGAACTCTTTAGAATAGGGGGAGCAAATAGTATTAGAGGATTTAATGAACAGAGTATTTATACAAATCAATACTCGTATATAAACGTTGAATATCGCTATCTAACTTCCATATCTTCATATTTGTACTCGATTACTGACTTAGGATTGTTTAATGACGTATTCGCTAGTAAATTAAATGTACCTGTTGGCATAGGGATTGGTTATGGTTTTAAATTAAATAATAATCATATTAATTTTGCCTATGCTAACGGCTTTAATTCTAGTAATGTAGCTAAACTCAAAAACTCAAAATTAATCCTAAAATTGACCTCATTTTTTTAAAAATATTTTCATTTTTTGAGAGTTTTTTAATCTTTTATTAAGTTTTTTTTAACATAAACCATTGCATTTTAAAAAAAAAGCAAGATATTTGGGCTAATTAATTCAAATTTTAAAATATGAAGACAAAGTTCAAAGTAGTTTTGACGCTTATTCTGGCGTTAATTGTGCAGGTATCATTTGCGCAAGAAAAGACTGTCTCTGGTACAGTATCTGACAATTCTGGTAGTTTACCGGGAGTTAGTGTAACTATTAAAGGTACAACTTCTGGAGCTGAAACAGATTTTGATGGAAAATATTCTATCAAAGCAAGTACTGGTGACGTTTTAGTTTTTAGTTATCTTGGTTACAAGACTGTCGAAAATACGGTTGGTTCATCCAACGTAATCGACGTTACTCTTGTTGAAGGTGGTGAAATCTTAGATGAAATCATCGTTACAGCACAAGGTATTAAAAGAGAGAAAAAGGCATTAGGTTATGCCGTAAGTGAAGTGAAATCTGAACAATTGGAACAACGTTCTGAGGGTGATATCGGTAGAATTTTAACCGGTAAGGCTTCAGGGGTAAATATCCAAACTCAAAGTGGTGTTTCAGGTTCAGGAACAAGTATCCTTATTAGAGGTATGAGTTCTTTTAGTGGTTCTAACCAACCTTTATTTGTTGTAGATGGTGTTCCTTTTAGTAGTGACACAAACGCTCAAGGTAATTTCGTTAATGGAAATAATGGTTCAAGTCGTTTCTTAGACATCGATCCAAACAACATTGAGAGTGTAAACGTATTAAAAGGTTTAGCAGCAGCAACATTATATGGAACACAAGGACGTAATGGAGTTATCTTAATCACCACCAAAAGTGGATCTTCTAGACGTAGTGCTAGCAAGCAAGAGATTACTGTAAGTTCTTCTGTTTTCTTTAATGAAATTGCTTCATTAGCGAACTACCAAAATGAATACGGTAATGGTTTTGACCAAGCTTTTGGTTGGTTCTTCAGTAACTGGGGACCATCATTTAGTAGAGACGGTCCAGCAGGTTGGGGTGGCCAAGCGGCTATCGACGCTAACGGAACGTTAGAGCACCCGTATTCTACAGCCTCTCCTACGACAGGTATCCCTCAGGCTTTCCCAGAATTTGCTGGAGCAAGATATGATTGGAGACCTTATAATTCAGTTCCTGATTTCTTTAGAACAGGAGTAGTTAGAAGTAATAACATCAACATCCGTTCTTCATCAGAAGATGGAAAAATTAACTACAACGTTAACTATGGTAGTTTAGATGATGAAGGATTTACACCTGGAAACTCAGTAGGAAGAAATACCTTAAGTGTTGGTGGTAACGCAAAATTATCAAACAAGTTTACCGTTAGTGGTACCATGAATTATGCGAGAACCAACTTTAAATCTCCTCCTGTAGCGGCAAGTTACGGTAGTAATGTAGGTGGACAAAATGCTTCTATTTTCGGAAATATTTTCTATACACCTAGAAGTGTTGATTTAATGGGACTTCCATTTCAAAATCCAATAACTGGTGAATCTGTATACTACAGACAAAACAACAGTATTCAACACCCTCTTTGGACGGTTGCGAATGCAGGAAACACTCAGTTAACAAACAGAGTATTTGGTAATGCAGCCATTACATATGCATTGAATGATAATATTAATGTAATGTATCAGTTTGGATTTGACACCTATAGTGAAAACAACTCAAACTATTCTAATAGAGGAGGTAAGACAGGGAGTGTTGCAAACCAGTCTGGTCAATACGAGACTTGGAATAACACAAACACCATTAACAACCACAAAGTTAGTATTGCTGGAAATTATGATCTTTCAGATGACTTTGATCTAAACTTTACAGTTGGTGCTGAATCAAGAAGAGATGTTTATGATAGAAGTGGAGTTTCTAGTACAGGACAACAAGTATTTGGAGTGTTAAGACACTTTAACTTTGCAGTACAAGATGAAATTCAAGTTTACCAAGAAAGAAACATTGTAGGTCTTTTTGGTCAGGCAGACCTTGGATACAAGGATATGGCTTACTTAACAGTAGCTGCTCGTAAAGACTGGGTATCTAACTTAACACAAGAGAACAGATCGATTACTTATCCATCTGCAAGTATTTCCTTCCTTCCTTCAAAAGCATTTGACTTTATTAAGGAAAGTGATGCTATTGGTTTCTTAAAAGTAAGAGCAGGTTATGGTACCTCAGCGAGTTTCCCAACAGGATACCCTGTGGCATCTACCTTAACATTGAACACTCAAGACTTCAATACAGATGGTGGTGTTGACATTGTTACCAATACAACAAGTTCTTTCCTAGGAAATCCAGATTTAAAACCTGAACGAATGGATGAATTAGAATTTGGTTTGGAAGGTAGTTTCTTAGACAACCGTGTTTCTTTAGATCTTTCTGTATACAAAAGAATCACAAAAGATTTAATTGTAGACAGACCTTTAGATGCTGCGAGTGGTTTTGATTCTACTCAAACCAATATTGGTAAGATAGAAAATAATGGTATAGAAATCGACTTGACGACTGATTTATTCAGAAACGATGGAGATGGATTTAACTGGACTACTAACTTTAACTGGTCTACTAGTGAGGCAATTGTTAAGGATTTAGGTTTAGATACTGATATTGTTGTATTTGCTGGGTTTACTAACCGAGGTAATGCAGCCATCGAAGGAGAGTCTTTAGGGACCATGATTGGATCTGCTATCGCAAGAGATGATAACGGTAACTTTAGAGTAAATGGTGCTGGTAGTTATGTAATTCAAACTGGTAACAACATCATTGGAGATGCGAACCCAGACTTTACTTTTAATATTGCCAATCAAATTTCTTACAAGAACTTCTCATTAGGATTCTTATTTAACTGGATCCAAGGTGGAGACATGTACGCTCAAACAATTCAAACATTGTTAGGTAGAGGGGTTGTAAATCAAGAAGGTATTGACAGAGCAAATTCATTTATTCTTCCTGGTGTAAATCCAGCTGGACAACCTAATAATATGCAAATCAATAACTCTACATATTACTTCTCTAACGTATTATACGGACCAGATGAAATGGGGGTTTATGATGCAACGGTATTTAGACTTCAAGAGCTTTCTTTAGGATACTCTCTTCCAGAGAATATGTTAAGTAAGACTCCTTTTGGATCATTAAGTGTTACGCTTTCTGCGAACAACTTATGGTACTACACGCCTAACATGCCAAAGAATACAAACTTTGATCCTAACGTAGCTGGATTAGGTGTTGGTAATGGTAGAGGTTTTGAATATTTGAACGGACCTAGTTCAAGAAGATATGGAGTTTCAGTAAAAGCTTCTTTCTAATATAAAACGATTTAAATTATGAAAAATATAAACAATTTAATTAAAATGTTAGTTTTATGCGGAGGATTATTCTTTGCTTCGTGTGAAACTACAGAATTGGATTTAACACAAAATCCAAATGCACTATCACCCGATCAGGCTGATCCTGATTTCTATCTAAATGATATGCAAATTCAATGGGCATACTTAGTAGAAAGTTTTGGAAATACTGCGGGTGCACTGTCTCGTATAGACTACATGAATGGTAGAGATTATGCCAATGCCTATTCACCTTCAAGTTTTGATGGTAGATGGAGTCAAGCATATCAAACTATTATGTATGATATTAGACAAATGAATGCAATTGCTGATGAAGCTGGATTGGTTCATCACAAAGCAATTGGTCAAGTTATTGAAGCTCATATCTTAATGATATTAGTAGATTTCTTTGGTGATATTCCTTATACGGAAGCTCTTCAAGGTGCTGATAACCTTAACCCTGCAGCAGATTCTGGTGCTAGTGTTTATGCATCAGCTTTAGGGTTATTAGATGCAGCAATTGCTAATTTTAACGCTGACGCTTCAGCAGAACCAGCATTGGATATGTATTATGGTGGTGATTGGGCAGCATGGATAAAAGCTGCTAATACGATGAAGATGAAAGCATATATGACTACTCGTTTAGTTGATGGAGCTGCTGTAGGCGCTTTTAATGCCATTGTTGCCTCTGGAAATTATATTTCTACCAATGCTGATGATTTACAGTTTCAATGGGGAACTAACGAAGTTCAGCCAGATTCTCGTCACCCAAGATACAGAAGTAGTTATACTGCTACCGGTGGAGGATCTTATATGTCTAATTCTTTAATGGATTACATGCGAGGTGGTTTTGATGGTGGGTATTCAATTGGTGCTGGCCAATTTTATGCTGATCCACGTATCATGGTATACTACCACAGACAAACTAATCCAACTCCTGGTATTGCTGGTGCGCCTGCCGACGAGGAAGTATTAGAATGTGGTTTACAAAATCCTCCTCTTCACTACGCTGGTTACATATTTTGTGCAAATCCACAAGGATGGTGGGGTAGAGATCACGGAAATGACAATGGAATTCCACCAGATGGATTCTTAAGAACACTAGCTGGAGTATATCCTGCTGGAGGTAAGTTAGATGACTGGAGTTATGGAGGACAAACAAACGGTGATGGCTTTGGTGGTAATGGTATTACACCAATGATGCTAGCTTCTTGGACTGACTTTATGATCGGAGAATTAGAATTAGTAGCAGGAAACGAACCAGCGGCTAAAACAGCAATGTTTAACGGAATGGAAAAGTCTATGGATAAAGTAATGAATTTCAAGCCAAGAACAGATAGATTTGATCTGATTATGGACTTCTATTTTGGAGGTTTAGCATTTGTTACCACTCAATTCTACAATAGAATTAGTGCTGAATGGGATGCTGCAGCTGATAAAATGGATGTACTAGGATGGCAATATTTTGTTGCTCAGTATGGAAATGGGTTAGATGCTTACAACTTCTACAGAAGAACAGGACATCCAACAAACTTGCAACCTAATATAGAGCCTAATCCAGGTGGATTTATTCGCTCATTCTATTACCCAGCAAGTCATGCAAACACTAATGTGAACATCAATCAAAAAGATGGAGTTACACAACAAGTATTTTGGGATACAAACCCAGGATCACCTGGTTTTCCAGTTTCTAATTAATAATTTAAAATAATACAAAATGAAAAAACAATTTAACAAAATAGTTATATTATTACTTTCGATAATCGTATTTAACGGTTGTGAGAGTGACGACAAAGCTATTGATCTCGTTTTTGACGGTGTAAGTTATGGAGCTGTTTTGAGGACTATTGATGTGCCAGGAAAAAGTTTTAACCTTACTGATCTTGATTCTGAATTTAGAGTAGTCGTTGAAGAACAAGACGAGGAATATGGAGCTTTATTGTCTGAAGTGGACGTTTATGTCTCTAAAAGTGGTAATGAGGCAATGCTAAAGACCATTCCAGCTAGTGCTTTTACTACAGGAGAAAGAGGATTGCCAGTAACTACTATAGGCGTGAGTCTAGGTGAGACATTGGCTGCTCTAGGGCTAGGAAATAATTATGATGTAGGTGATGTATATGGAATAAGATTGTCATTAAAATTGACCGATGGTAGAGAATTCTCTGCTGCTTCTAGTAGTGGTTCTTTACAAGGATCTTATTTCTCGTCTCCTTTTGCATACAGTGCACCTATTTTGTGTACTCCAAAACCTGGAGACTACACGGTTGACATGCAAGACTCTTATGGAGATGGATGGCAAGGTGATGGGATAAAGGTAACTTTTAATGGTGGACCAAATGATGGAGATGTTACATATATTGATATGTTAAGCTCATACTCTGGTGGACCTCCATGTTGTTCTTGGACAAACTCAACTGAAGTTCTAACTGTTCCTGATGGAACTGAAGGATTTACTTGGGAATATACAGGAGATTCGTATCCAGGTGAGGTTTCTTTCCAAATATATGCACCAGACGGTACTCAGTTATTATCTGCTAGTGCTCCAGCACCAGGAACCTTAACCATTCTTAACTGTTTATAAAATAAACAATTAATAAACTGAAAATTTTATAAAATAAATATTCAGTATCATATCAAACCTTCCAAACAATATTGTTTGGAAGGTTTTTTTATACAAAAAATAAATATGTTTCTTTAAATATAAATTAATAGCAACATATATAATATATTTACATCTATGGATATTACAATTATTTTTGGATTAAGAGTTATCATTGAAGCAATACATAGTGGCTCAACAATTAATAAAATATATCTTCAAAAAGGACTTAGGGGAAGTTTATTTTTTGAACTAAATACTCTTATAAAAGAAAAAAAAATTTCTTCTAGTTATGTTCCTATTGAAAAATTAAATAGACTCTCTAAAAACAAAAATCATCAAGGAGCAGTTGCTCAAATTTCACCAATTGAATATTCAAATTTAGAAGAATTAATAAACTTTGATCATAATAAAGTAACCAGTCCTCTTTTTTTAATATTAGATCAGATTTCAGATGTAAGAAATTTTGGAGCAATTATAAGAACTGCAGAATGTACTGGTGTGACTGGAATAATTATACAACAAGGGGGAAATGCTCCAATAAATGCAGAAAGCATTAAAACTTCTGCTGGTGCTGCTTTTAAGGTTCCAATTTGCAAAGTCAACCATATTAAAGATGCAATTTATGCTTTACAGGCTTCAAATATTAAAATTGTGGCTGCAACAGAAAAAACTGATGATTCAATATATCAAATTAATTTAAAAGAACCCATAGCTATTGTTATGGGATCTGAACACAGAGGTATTAATCCTTCTGTACTTAAAATTGTTGATTTTAAAGCAAAACTGCCCTTATTAGGGGATATCGATTCCTTAAATGTTTCTGTTGCCTGTGGTGTTTTCTTATATGAGACTATTCGTCAGAGAATTGGTTAGTATTTATATTCTCATAATGTTTTTCAATTAGGTTTCCATGATCATCAAAAAATTGATCAAAATCTGTTTCTGAAAATTGAAACTCTTTTTTTATAATTCCTTTTTTTCTGTATAAGTAAGCATATAATATCCCAACTAAAAATCCCGATAAATGTCCTTCCCAAGAAATTTTTTCTTCTGTGGGAATTAGTAACCATATCATGCTTCCATATAAAAAAATGACTACCAAAGACATGGCAATAAGTCTGTAATGTTTTCTTATAATTCCACTAAAGAAAATAAAGCTAAACAAGAGGTAAATAATTCCACTTGCGCCAATATGATAAGAACTTCTTCCTATCATCCAATTCAATAATCCCGAGAAAAAAATTCCATATAGTAAAACTTTAAAGGCGACATCTTTATAGAAGAAGAATAATGATCCTAATAAAACAAACAAAGGAACTGTATTATTGAATAAATGAGATGTGCTACTATGGATAAAAGGGGATAAAAAAATACCTCGAAGACCCTTAAAATCTCTTGGAAGTATTCCATAGGAATTAAAGTTATATCCAAACTTTATCTCTATCCAGTAAATAAACCAAATCATTATAACAGCAATAGTTGGAATCCACAATACTTTCTTATGATAGGTTAGTGTTGCATCATTTTTCATGTCTTATTATGTATCAAAAACAAATCCAATTACTAAATGTACAACTTCTGTCATAAATCTTTCCTATTTTTATAGGTATGAATGAACCATTGGCAGAAAGAGTACGTCCTAAATCTCTTGAAGATTACATAAGTCAGGGACATTTGGTAGGTGAAAAAGGAATTTTAACCAATCATATTAAACAAGGAATACTTCCTTCTTTAATTTTTTGGGGACCTCCTGGTATTGGCAAAACTACCTTAGCAAATATAATTGCTTCAACATCTGAAAGACCTTTTTTTACCTTAAGTGCTATTAGTTCTGGGGTAAAAGACGTTAGAGATATAATAGAACAAGCAAAAAAAGGTAAAGGATTATTTACTACTAAAAACCCTATTTTATTTATAGATGAGATACATCGATTTAGTAAATCACAGCAGGATTCCTTATTAGGGGCTGTTGAAAAAGGTTGGGTAACATTAATAGGTGCTACAACGGAAAATCCAAGTTTTGAGGTGATTCCTGCGCTATTATCTAGATGCCAAGTATATATTTTAAATTCATTTGATAAAAGTGATTTGATATTACTCTTAAAAAAAGCTATCAAAAAAGACTCAATATTGTCTCAAAAAAAGATACGTTTGAAAGAAACAGATGCTTTGTTACAAGTATCTGGAGGTGATGCTAGGAAATTATTGAATATTTTTGAGCTTATTGTTGGAAATAAGAATTCTATTACGCTTACCGACAAACTCGTATTAGAAAAAGTTCAAAAAAATACAATTAGATACGACAAAACAGGAGAGCAACATTATGATATTATTTCTGCGTTTATAAAATCCATAAGAGGAAGTGATCCTAATGGTGCAATTTATTGGTTAGCAAGAATGATTGAAGGTGGAGAAGATCTAAAATTTATTGCTAGAAGATTATTAATTGCTGCTTCAGAAGATATTGGAAATGCAAATCCTACAGCTTTAATTTTGGCAAATAATACATTTCAAGCGGTATCCTCGATAGGCTATCCTGAAGCTAGGATTATTTTAAGTCAGTGTGCTATCTATTTAGCAAATTCTCCCAAAAGCAACGCTTCATATCTAGCGATTAAAAATGCGCAAGATGTTGTTAAAAAAACAGGAAATTTATCGATCCCTCTTCATCTTAGAAATGCTCCAACAAAATTAATGAAAGATTTAGACTACGGTAAAAACTATAAATATGCTCATGATTACTTGGATAATTTCATTCCTCAAGAATTTTTACCAAATGAGATATCAAAGATGAAACTTTACGAACCAGGAAAAAATGCAAGGGAGGAAAAATTTCGAGAGGAACTGAAGAAAAGATGGGGTAATAAATATGATTATTAAAACTTAATCTGATAAAATTCTGCTATTAAAATATCACCTTTATAATATTCTGCAACCCAATAGTCTCCTTTGTTGACCAATGTCCCGTTTTTATCTTTAATGATAAATTTTCCTTTATCATTTGTTTTCAATATAACAAAAACAACCGAAGGTTTACTATCAACTAACTGATAACCCGTCTCTATTTTTTGAGCATACAACAAAGGAATAACCACTACATCTGATTTATCAAAAGTATCGAGTTTTGATGGAACTATACTCTTTGATATAACTTCTGATTTTTCAGGTTTATCAGATTCAGAAGTTACAAACCTGACCAATGGTGACTCTTTTTGCTTCTTTTGCTCTTTTTTCAATTGTATCACTTCTAAAAGAAAGGCATCATAGATCGAATCTAATTTCTCGATAGTTGAAAATGCCATTCTTATAGACTCTCTATAGGCTCTTTCATAATCTTTTAATTTACTAGATCCTTTCTCAGAGGTATAAAATAAATTACCTTTACAATCTGTCAATTCTACAAAGTTTTTGGTAAAAAACAGGTTCGACTTATCTTTTACATCTACAAATAAAGCATTGCATTTATTATAATATAAATCTTCAGGTAATTCTTCATTATCTAAATAAGTATCAAAACCAGCTTTATTAAATAAAAATTTGGTGAATGAACTTGTTTTATATTTATCTAGTTGTTTCAGAAAATCAAAACTACTTTTAACAATAACATATTTTTTTTGATTAAGAGATTTGTTTTGACCTTTCAAAATCGTGGATACGAAAAAAGATAGGATAAGAATATAAATGTATTTCATAATTAATCGATTACTATATTGATTCCAAAGTTAACAGAAATATTGTTAACCGTTGATAAATCCGTTACTCCTAAAATATTGTCTAACATCCCATACACATTCACTTTGCTAATTTGAAGAGAAAGCCCAGTGCCAAAAATTGTGGAAGAATAGTCATTAATTGTATGAGTGAATTTAGTATGAATTTTTTTTGATAAAGACATTTCATAAAAACTCGTGAAAGAAAATTGAGGTTTTAAAGGTCTCATGATTGTATGAATCTGAAAACCAACCGAATTAAAATAATATTGTTTGTGAGTTCTTGTATAACACCTTTTTGTTCTTTTTTCACCAAAACTATACTTTAATGCAGCATTCAATTTCATGGGTCTCCAAGAGGTATAGCCATCTTGGTCTTCTTCTGAAGGAACTTTATCATCAAAATCATCTTTCAATTCTTGCCAATAATCTACTGGGTTATCTGGATCATATTCAAAATTAATTCCATCAAAAACAAAATCTCCATTTGCACTAACATTTCTTGTATTTTTTGAATGTTTTATAAAACCAACATCTAAAATACTTCCAGTAAATTCTAACTGTGGACTAATGTGATAGGTTAATCCTACATCCAAACCTAGACCTAAATTCCCTCCTAAAAAAGTTTTTGAGTAAATGTCTTTTGCTGATTCAGGAAGTTCGTCATTAGAATCTATAATTCCAGAAGATCTAATTTGAGCATCAAAATTATTCAATGATTGTCGTAAAATATTATCATTATTTCTGAATGTTGTCAATGTTCCAGAGTTGTTAGTTGTTTCAATATTTAAACTGGAAGAATAAATTTTTGCTCTAGCTCCAATTGTTAACTTTTCATTTATTTTTTTTGAAATTCCAGCATGTAAAACCCCTAAAAAATCTGCTTTCATAGATATCTGAGATAGAGAAAAAGTTCTATCTAAAAAAGGTTCATTACCATAATACATCAACTCCACAACATCCTTGGGTATATAAAAAATAAAATCCATTTCTTCATAAAATCCAAAACTTATATAGGTTTTATTATTGAGTCTAAAACCTACACTTAATACATCAATTACTGCATTCATATTTATGTAATCTCTAGAATCTATCTTTGTAAGCACCTCTTGAAATTTTGTATTAAAATCTCTAGAATCATTTAAAAATAAATCTGCCATTTCAAAGCCTGTATTACCAACTGATAGGTTAATATTAGACAATATTGGGATTCCGTAATGGCTACTAAAATTGGTTTCAGCTCCTGGATTTAACAATAATGTGTTTGGAGACTCTTTAAATGAGAATGCTAACTGCTGTTGCGCTTTTATGGGTAAAATAATAACTAAAAATAAGAATAAAATACTTTTCTTCATTCGATTAAAAGCTTAAATAAAAAGTTCCTATTGATCTAAATTCTAATGTTTCTGAAATTGAAGCATCTATTGGATTAGAGGAAGGCATTAAATGTACTTCTATACTCATTGTCCTGGAGTTTACAAATGTTGGTGAATTTTGTATTATAATACTATGACTAAAAGTATAATTGAGATTCCCTTCGTCTATTTGCAAATCAGGTAAACTATATACCAAATTCCCATCTCCATCTAAAAATGTGACCCTTATTTCAAAAGCTCTATCAAAGCTATTTGCTACCTCAAAATCTATTACAGCTTCAATCGTATTTTCTCTAATATTAGTTGGTTTAAAAATTTCAAAATCAGACAGATCTGTAATTGAGGGTATTTCGGTACTATTATCATCTTCTAAAAAATCATTTTGAGTAAGTTTAAAATAAACTATTGGGCCATTAAATACTGGATCTACATTTAAATTAATATTATCAAAGTTTAAATCATCTGTACATGACATACAAAAGACAATCATAAAGAAGATATTTAATGATAAAAGCGGGTTGAATTTCATAGGTATAAATATTTTAAAAATACATTATAGATATTTTTTTATCTCTAAAAGGTGGTTAATGGAAGTTATTTCTCTTGGAATTGCTTGGATGTTTTCTGAGTTAAAGTGAATCGCTTTTATACCACATTTTATGGCTCCTAAAATATCTGCTTCCAGGTTATCCCCTATCATTACTGATGAAGAGGCAGTCGTATTAACTTTGTTTAATGCATAGTTAAAAACCTTTGGATTTGGTTTCTTGACACCTACAGCTTCTGATGTTATCACTTCATTAAAAAACTTACGAATCCCTGATTTTTGCATTTTTTTATTTTGAACTTCTTCAAAACCATTTGTAATGATATGAAGTTGATATTTGTTTTGTAGGTATTCTAAAATTTCGAAAGTTCCTTCGAACAAATGATTATGATTGGGTAAATTTACGATATATTCTTCTGATAAATGATGAATAGTGATATCATCAACAAAATAATCTAGCTGATCAAATGTTTCCTTTAGTCTTATGTATTTTAAATCTTTCTTTACAATTTTATCTTCCCTATATTTTTTCCAATATTTTAAATTGATTGGAATATAGGTTTGTAAAAATTCATCAATGTTAATTGTAATATTTGAAGCAGATAAAATTTCTTGAAAAGTTAATGCTGAGTTTTTTTCAAAATCCCACAATGTGTGGTCTAAATCAAAAAATATATGTGTTATTTTCATTGACCGAATATAATAATATAACAATTAATATGTTCAACTTATTATATCTTTGTTGAAAAGAAACATATTTTGAAAAAAAAGTTTCATGTTTTATTTTTATGTGGTTGGTATCCGTCGAAAGTATTACCAACTAATGGAGACTTCATTATGAGGCATGCAAAGGCAGTTAGCTCCAAACATATTGTTAGTGTATTGCACATTATTTCTAATCCTGAAATTTCGAAGACTAAAATTGAAATTAAAAAATCCTCAAGTTTTAGTACTTATATTGCTTATACTAAAACGAGCAAAAACCCTTTTGTAAAGTTCTTTAGATTTTGGTCTGCTTATCAAAATTTATTAAAAGAAATAGGGAGGGTTGATGTCATCCACCTCAATAAATTATATCCTTTTGGTTTTTTTGCCTTACACTTAAAAAAAAGAAAGCAAATTCCTTATATTATATCAGAACACTGGACAGGGTACCATAAAAAAAAGAAGCAAAAGTTACCCTTAATAGAGTCATTTCTATCTAAAAAAATCACTAAAAATGCTCAGTTTGTTTGCCCTGTGAGTACAGACTTAAAAAAATCAATGCAACAATCAGGATTAAAAGGAAATTATCAAATTGTTCCTAATGTTGTAGATACTAACTTGTTTAAACCCAATCCTACATCAACTAAAAATTTTACAATAACACATGTTTCAAGTTTATTAAATCAACATAAAAATATTTCTGGAATGCTTTGTGTTGCAAAACAACTGGAGAATAAAATTAATGCATTTACTTGGAATTTTATAGGAGGGAAAAAAGATGAATTTCAAGACCTGATAACTGCGTTAAATTTTACAAAGGGACGCATCCGTTTTATAGATCATTTAGCTCATAATGAAATCCCTGATTATTTAAATGCCTCCAATATTTTTGTCCTCTTTAGTAATTATGAGAATTTACCTTGCGTAATTCTTGAAGCTTTCTCCTGTGGTATTCCAGTAATATCAACAGATGTTGGAGGAATTAAAGAATATTTTCCTAATGAATTTGGATCTCTCATCGAGAAAAAAAATGAACATCAATTATTGGAGAAAATCATTGATATTTATAAAAAACCAATAAACCAGCAATCTAAAATGCATCAATATGTTATTGAAAATTTTGGTTGTAAAAAGATTTGCGATTTGTTTACAAATCTATATATAAGTTCTTTAAACTAATTTATTTTGAGATTAATCAAAAGCTTTATCAATGGATTTATAAGTAGGTCAGGAAACGCTGTTTTTATCTCTACAGTACTTTCTAGGGCACTTTCTTTTTTTGGCTCTTGGATTGCTTTAGAATTAGTAGATAATAAAGAATTAGGGGTGATTCTTTTTGCTTTCAGTATTATTCAATTTATCATTCCTATTGGTGGTTTTGGCTTGCATCAAAGTTTAGTAAGATACGGAGCTCTTTTAAAATCAAATGATGATAAGGAAAAATTATTTTCCTATGTTTTAATAAAAGGGGGCTTGGCTTCTGTATTATTAATCATTCTCGTTGTTTTTATAGGACAATATATTCCTTTTCAATTTGAAAACACGTATTATTATCTTTCATTATTATCTTCGGCTATTTTAAGCCATTTTATCTTCGAGCTCGTTAAAACTCAATTTAGATTACAACATAAGAATATACTTTTTGCAAAGGTAGAGTTTTGGCAAAATTTCTTACTTGTTCTTTTAATCTTTGTTCTTAGCACATATTTTAGTGGCTTAGGCTATATTATCGCCATAATAAGTTCCCCAATAATCACCTCTCTTTTTTATATTAAAAAGCTACGAATAAAGTTTCATTCTAATAGTAAACTTAGTATTGTAAATATAGATTTTTGGAAATATGGATTTTTTGGGGGCTTATCTAATGTTGCTTCACAATTTCTTTTTGTCATTGACATCATTCTTATTGGGTATCTGATGAATAATCCAATAATAATTACTAATTATAGGTATATTTCCATCATTCCTTTTAGTCTTTTATTTTTGCCAAGGATTTTTATTGCAACAGATTTTGTGTCCTTTACAGAAAAAATTAATCAGAAGGAATACATCAAAAATTACATTAAAAGTTATATGTTATTTTTTGGCATCCTAAGTTTGTTTATAGTATCCATTTGTTATGTGTTTGGCAACTCAATTCTAGGCTTCGTTTTTGGAGATGAATATGCAAGATATTCTGACAGTTTTTTCATCTTAATTGTTGGAATTGTTGGAGTTTTTATCTTTAGAGGTATCTTTGGAAATCTATTATCCTCCATAGGTAAAATTAAAGTGAATTATTATATTACTTGTATCGCTATCATTATCAATATAATCAGTAATTATTTCCTTATTCCTATTTATGGGATCAAAGGAGCAGCGATTACTTCGTCTCTGTTAATGTGGTTTACAGGATTACTATCCTGGGGTTGTTTTTCTTATCTCTACAAAGAATTAAAATAACCGAAATCACATCACTTTTTTGATTTCTTAAATATTTTTAGGATTTAAAAAGACGGAATAAAAAGGGTAATCTATTGACTTTCATTAAAGGATATTTATAAGTATTAGCGCCAAAACTCACAAAATAGTTTGCAATAGATTGTATTGTTGAGCCACCAAAATTGAATGTTTGATACTTATTTAAATATCTTTGAATTGCCTGATCAATTAAAAAAGTATTGGCTCCATTTTTTCTGTTTGAGAAATCAGTTGAAGAACACAAAATCGTTATCTTTTCTTGATGTTTTAAAAAAAATGCTGCGGCAACTATTTGATTTTCTTGATACACCGCACAAATTTCTCCAAGATTTTTTTCAGTACAATTTCTAATGAGATATTTTAAGTTTAAATAGTCTTGTTCTTTAATTTCTGGTATTCTCTTACCAACATTATGACGAAAAAGTTGAATCAATTCTTTTGGTTCTCCTCCCCACTCTATTGTAAGTTGAGAGTGTTCTGCCCTTCTTAAATCTTTTTTACGATCACTCTGATAAGCATCTCTAATTGAATCATAAGCTTGCGTCATTTCCAATTCCTGGAATTGTTTATCAACACATCGTAATTTTTTATTCTTAACAATATTCTCTGCATTCAACCGAAGTTCAATAAATTTAAACTTTTCTTGTATTGTATTGAGAAAATCTTGATAAGGATAAGCAGCATTTTTTGAAAATATTCCTAATTGTAAGAGCCATAAAGGTGGATATACATAAGTAATCCCATACTTTTTTCGCCAAGGAATGGGCATCACAGCAACATAATCATCCAAAATTAGCGCATCCCATTGATCACATACAATATCTAAGTACCAGGAATACCCATAAATCAAACTCTGTTTCGAGATTGTGATACACTCATTGTATTTATCATCATCTATATGTTCTCTAAGAATGTATTTAATTGACATGTTTATGAATCATTTTTAACATGGTTTCATAGACTCTTTGCCAACCATTCCAACGTAAATAACCACTAATACTTTCATTGTGGAATAAGGTAATAAATGTCCCTTTTACTCCTAGCACCTCATTTAGTAAATCTTTTGTTTTTCCTAATGATTGCTTAGGTGTAAGTCCCATATAATCGTTTAAGGTGGTATCCATTAGGGCAAAAGGATGTACTTTTAATGGTGTTGGTATTTCAAAATCCAAATCAAAAAAGTAAAACGGTATGGAGGTACTTGCTCTAAATCCAACGTGACTTGCATATCCCATAGAATAATCTTCATTGATTTCTAAATCAATCAAATTCTGATAGGTTTCTGGTAAACTAAAACGTAAAAAATGCTGTCTTGATTTTATCAATGGGATATTGGTAATTGATTCTAATCGCTCTTTTTCTTTTTTTAACATGACATTATTGCTCATTGTATAATAAGATGGATGCAAGCCAACACTTGCGTAATCTGCAATATGTTTGATTAACAATCTAAATTGTCTTTTAGATGCAGAGACATTAGTGTCAAACGTTGTATAATCTGCAATGAGAAAGAAAAAAACAACTTTTACCTTGTAGGTTTTACTTAATTCTAATATTTGTTCAAATGTATTGTATGGGTCTTTTACAATTCTGAGGAGAACAAAAAACCTATCCAGAAAATTCCTTAGGTGTAAAGTGAAAAAATCAGTTATAAATCCACCTACTGACCTCACCAAACTTTTATGCTTGTAGGCATACGCATTGTCAACATCAATGGTAGATATATAGCTAAACTCTCGTTCTTGAAAATGATATTCAGGAAAACGTTCTTTTAAAAGATTTCTTAATTTTAAAGCCCATATATCAACTACTGGTTTTTCTAAAAAACGATATTTATAGGCCAAACTTTGCTCAGCTGTAAATCGTTGGTGCTCATCTCTAACATGAGGTAAATATTCTTCATACCTAGTAATAAGATAAAAACTAGCTGCAAAAATATCAAAAGGGATACTAGACTTATCCCCTGCACTAAAGAAACAAGGAGTTGTATCCCACTGTGAAATATTTATTTCTAGGTCATTGATACCTTGTTCAAAAAGTAATTCATGACTTCTTATAAAGAACTCGTTTCCTAAAGGAACTTTCGTATAACTAATTTTCGGTCCGTTATAAGCAACAAATTCTTCAACTTTTGAGGTAAAATCTACTGAAACCAATAAAATTCTAGTAAAAATATGCTTAAAAATATACTGCACTCTTGGAGTAACTTTATGCGTATAAACAAGGATCAAAACTAAAGAAATATTTAAATTTTG
>CATISV010000167.1 GCA_949541125.1 Flavobacterium sp. SCGC AAA160-P02 | reverse complement strand
TCCAAGAATATCTATAATCTGATAGATCGTCAATTGTGATTGATGATCCAAGGCTTCATATATCAGAAACTCTTCATCATTTAAAGTTTCTTGGTTTATAAAAAAGTGGTTTTTGTAAACAACTGTTTCACTCTGTAATAAAAATGCTGATGGAACTGCTGCTTTGTAAACATCACCCAAACTGCACATATAATAATCAGAAATCCATTGCCAATGTTTTAATTGTGTTTCAGTTACGATAGGTGTATCATCTAGAATTTGTATAATTTCTTTGGCCTCATAAAGTGTTGGTGGTGTTTGGTGTAATTCAAATACAAGACCTGTATACATTTTGGTTTTGCCAAAAGATACAGCAACTCGCATTCCTTTTTGTAAGAAATTAAATTCTGAAGATGAAACAGCATACGTAAAAGTATTCTGAATAGGAATGGGTATTATGACGTTAATGAAGTAAATAAATGTATCTTTTAATGTTCTTAAATATAGTTCAAATACGATTAAAATTACTTGAACATAAGACTTAATTAGTTTTGAGTCTTATCAATCTGAATAAACACTACTAAGTAACCCAAAACTACTTAATTTTTAACTAATTAGTTAACTTCTTTCTCTTTCTGCTCCCCTCATACAATTCATACTTGACAAACTTACAATCCAAATCAGCATTTTTCAATTCAATTCTTTTAGATGTCCTTAGACCCACATGTTTTAAAGCTTGCATATCTGAGGTAATCATCCAGGCAGTAGAATTTGGGTAATTGTGCTTTAGTGTATCGCCTATTTTTTTATAAAAATCGTTTACCTCAATATTTAACCGTTCTCCGTAAGGTGGATTAAAAACTATCGTTGTTTTTCCAAAAACTTCTTTTACTGAATTAAAGAAGTTTACATGATGGATTCCTATAAACTCATCTAGGTTAGCATTGATAACATTTTGTTTTGCCTTAGAAACAGCTGAAGGAGCTTTGTCAAATCCCATGATTTTAAAGTGAGAATTGGTGATTTTCTTTAAAAGTGCATCTTGAATTACAAAATATAAATCTTCATCATAATCTTTCCATCTTTCAAAAGCAAAATACTTTCGATTAATATTTGCTGGGATTTTACAGGCAATCATACAGGCTTCAATCAAAATAGTTCCAGAACCACACATAGGGTCTATAAAGTTTTCATCCCCTGTATATCCAGACAATAATACAAGTCCTGCAGCTAAAACCTCATTAATTGGAGCAATATTTGTAGCACTTCTGTACCCTCTTTTATGTAAAGAATGACCTGATGAATCTAAAGAGATAGTACACCAATCTTTTTGAATATGTACATGAATTTTTAAGTCTGGAAATACTAAATCTATGTTTGGTCTTCTACTATAAGTATTTCTAAAATAATCTACAACAGCATCTTTAGATTTTAATGCAATATAATGTGAATTGCTAGTAAAGTTTTTTGAATTAACAACGGCACCTATAGAAAAGGTCCCTTCTAAATCTAAATATTTTTCCCATCTTATTTTTTGAATGGCTTCATACAAATCTTCTTCGTCATAAATTTTGCAGGTTTTAATTGGTTTTAAAACTCGGATAGCTGTTCTTAAAGCAATGTTTGCTTTGTATAAAAACCCCTTATCACCTCTAAAAGAAACATTTCTTATACCCTCTTGTATGTCCTTAGCTCCTAGTATCCTTAATTCTTCGGCTAAAACACTTTCTAAACCTTTTAAGGTGGTAGCCGTCATTTTAAAATCCTTGCTCATAAGATTTAATATATATGTTGCAAAAATACACTTAAATAACTCTTATAAAAAAGAAGTAATTAGTAAAAAGATTTTAGTTTATTATTCTCCAGTAATTAATTCTTTATATAATAGAAAAGTTTATTTTTGTATCCTTAATCTTATGAAAAAATCGGATTGGTTTACGGATTGGTTTAATACCAAATACTATCATATTCTATATAAAAATAGAAATGAAGAAGATGCACAGCTTTTTATGAGAAATATTACTAAATTTCTTCAACTTCCTAAAAAATCTCATATTCTAGACATACCTTGTGGAAAAGGAAGACATTCTATTTATTTAAATTCTTTGGGCTATAAGGTTACTGGAGTTGATTTATCTATAAATAGTATTGAAGAGATTAAGAAATTTGAAAATAATTCTTTGAATTTTGAATTAAAAGATATGAGAATGACATTATCTAATCACTATAATGCAATTTTTAATCTTTTTACGAGTTTTGGGTATTTTGAGAATGATGATGATGATGTTTTGGTATTAAAAAATATAAAAAAAAGCTTAAAAAATAATGGAGTGTTTGTCCTTGATTTTTTGAACGTAATTAATGTAAAAGAACATCTTGTCCCTAAGGAAGTTAAGATTGTAGATGGTATACAATTTAATCTGCTTCGAGAAATCAAAAACGGTTTTATTGTAAAAAATATTTCTTTTATCGATAAAAAAATATCGTATTCTTTTGTAGAAAAAGTAAAGTATATTGATTTAAAAAAGTTTAAAGATTATTTTTCATCTGCCGGACTAAAAATAAATTATCTTTTTGGAGATTATCAGTTAACTAAATTTAATCCTAAAAAATCTGATCGATTAATCATTATAGCATCATGATTTAATTGGCAACTTCGTTAATGAATTTTATTCTCATCAAGCGAAGCTCTTCTTCGTCATATTCACCATCAAATTCATCAAAAGCATCTTGTATTTTATCTGTATCTGCTTCCATAAAATATTCATAAATATCTTCTTGCTGGTCCTCATCTAATAAATCATTTATAGAATAATTAATATTCAACTTGGTTCCGGAATAAATAATTGCTTCCATTTCTTTTATTAATTGAGTCATCGTTAAGCCCTTAGATGCCGCAATATCAATTAATGGTAATTTCCTGTCTGTATTTTGAATTATATATAGTTTTAACCCAGAATTAACTCCAGTGCTTTTTACTATTAAATCATCTGGTCTAATAATATCATTATCATCTACATATTTAGAAATTAAAACGATGAACTCTTTTCCAAATTTTCTAGCCTTCCCTTCACCAACTCCATGTACTTTTGTTAATTCTTCTATAGTAATAGGGTATTTTAATGCCATATCATCCAAAGATGGATCTTGAAAAACAGCAAATGGCGGAACATTTAGTTTTACGGCAACTTTTTTTCGAAGATCTTTTAAAAACCGAACTAATTTCTCATCAGAGGCAACTCCAGAACTTGCCTCATTTGTTATAATATCTGAGGTAGGTTCTTGGGAATACACATGATCTTCACTCATCATAAATGAAACAGGGTTAGAGAGATAGTTATCTCCTTTTTTTGTAAGCTTTACAACTCCATATTGTTCTATTTCCTTCCGAATAAAATTAACAACTAATACTTGTCTTAATAATGCCATCCAATAGGAGGAATTTTTGTCTTTACCACATCCAAAGAATGATTGCAAATGAGTTTTATGGGAATTCAATAATGCATTTTCCTCTCCTACAATAGCCTTTATAATATCTTTTGGCTTGTATTTTTCTTTGGTATCTCTAACTACAGATAAAAGTTTTATCACATTTTCTTTTGCTTCATGTTTTTTCTTTGGATTTTTTGTATTATCATCCATTTCTGCTCCGTCACCATTAATATCATCAAAATCCTCTCCAAAATAATGTAATAAGTACTTTCTTCTAGACATAGAGGTTTCTGCATAACCTACAACCTCTTGCAATAAAGCATGACCAACTTCCTGTTCAGCAACAGGTTTATTTGCCATAAACTTCTCTAACTTTTCTATATCTTTGTAGGCATAAAAAGCCAGGCAATACCCTTCTCCATCGTCTCTTCCAGCTCTTCCTGTTTCTTGGTAATAACTCTCCAAGCTTTTAGGAATATCATGATGTATTACATAACGGACATCTGGTTTGTCTATTCCCATACCAAAAGCAATGGTAGCAACAACAACATCACAATCTTCCATTAAAAACATATCTTGATGTTTTGTTCTGGTTTTTGCATCGAGTCCTGCATGGTAAGGAACGGCTTTAATATTATTAACCTGTAAAACCTGAGCAATTTCCTCAACCTTCTTTCTACTTAAACAATAAATTATTCCAGATTTACCTATTCGTTTTTTGACAAAACGAATGATATCTTTTTCTACATCTTTAGTCTTTGGTCTCACTTCATAAAATAAGTTAGGTCTGTTGAAAGAGGCTTTGAAAGTTTTAGCATTTGTTATGCCTAATGTTTTTAGGATATCTTCTTGTACCTTTTCTGTAGCCGTTGCTGTTAATCCAATAACAGGCACATTGTCTATTTGCTCAATGATATATTTTAAATTTCTATATTCTGGCCTAAAATCATGACCCCATTCAGAAATACAATGAGCTTCATCTATTGCTACAAATGAAATAGTCTGTTTTTTTAGAAAATCTACATATTCTTTTTTAATCAAAGATTCTGGGGCAACATATAACAATTTAGTGATTCCAACTTCTATGTCATTTTTTACTTGTGCAATTTCAGATTTATTTAAAGAAGAATTTAATACATGAGCAACCCCTCTATGTTCAGAGATTCCACGGATTGCATCTACTTGATTTTTCATTAAAGCTATGAGCGGAGAAATAACAATTGCGGTACCCTCTTTCATTATTGCTGGTAATTGATAGCAAAGAGACTTGCCTCCACCAGTTGGCATAATTGCAAATGTATTATTGTTTTCGAGTATACTTTTAATTACATCTTCTTGTAAACCCTTGAATTTTGAAAAACCGAAATGTTTTTTTAAAGGAGTGTATATGTCCATTATAAATTGCTCATGTTTATGCAGCTACTTTAAATTAGTTCAGATACTAAATATAATATAGTTGGGGCTTCTGTTTTTTATAGTAAATTTGTAGTTGATATTTTGATATACTAAATATATAACTTTTTTTTGTTTGATAATAAATTATTGTCCTTAAGATTTTTTGAATTTAGGAAAAAGAATAAAAAGTTTTTATAATAACAGTATAAGTAAAATCATTTTTAATGACTAAAGAAAAAGAAATGTCTTTTTTAGCTCATCTTGAAGAGCTTCGATGGCACATAGTTAGAAGTATTATTGCAATTTTTGTTATTGCAATTTTTCTTTTCTCTATCCAAGAATATGTTTACAATGAGTTTTTATTAGCTCATATAAATCCCGATTTTATCACTTACAGATTATTTTGTGATTTCTTTTCTTTTTTTGGAATAGAAAGTAATTTTTGTGCTCTTGATTATCCTAACACTCTTCAAGTTTTAAAACCAACAGAACAACTTATGAATTCTATTTGGTCTTGTTTTATTTTAGGAGTAATTACTTCATTTCCTTATATTTTATGGGAGTTTTGGAAATTTATATCACCAGGATTACATACCAATGAAATAAAAAAATCAAAAGGATTTATTTTTTCGGCTTCTGTTCTTTTTTTTATTGGGGTTTTCTTTAGCTTTTTTATAATAGCTCCTATTTCTGTAAACTTTTTATACACCTATCAGATAAGTGATAAATTAGTGAATCAGTTTACGATGGAAGCTCACATTGGATTAATAACGAATATGCTTTTAGGAGTTTCTCTTATGTTTGAACTACCTGTGATTGTCTATTTTTTAACTAAAATTGGTCTCTTAAGTCCTGAGTTCTTAAAACGCTACAGAAAACATGCTTTGGTTATTGTTTTAATACTTGCTGCTATTATTACACCGCCAGATGTAGCAAGTCAGGTAATTGTAGCAATTCCAGTTTTATTCTTATACGAAATTAGTATTAAGGTTTCAAAAATAGTTATTAAAAGACAGCAAAATAACGCCTCCAAATAAAATTGGATAACTACACACCTCTCTTTTTGAAATAAATAAATTATCAAAAAATATTCTAAAACACCAGTAAGGTATTTAAAGAAGGTCACTTATATTTGTAGTCAAAATATTTAGTCCAGTAAATAGTTTTAATATTTTCACATTATGGTTGCTATATTTGATATCGTATAGAAACCTTTTCAGAAAGAAAGGTATCCATAAAATAAATCATTAAAGCCTGCTTTTATTGCTAATTAATTGGAGAAACCATTGTTATAATTAAACTATAAAAAAACAGTGAATTTTTATAGCTATAGAAAAATAAGATTAACTTATTTTGTAAGTTTTACTATTTATGAACATATTATGATTATTAAAGAATCTAATCACTACTTTTACTAAAAGTAGCGTCAAATAATTTAAAATATTAGTATTATACTTAAAAATGATTTTAAAAGCTCAAAATATTTCTAAAACCTACAGTGGTCGTCAGGTTGTAAAAAGTGTATCTTTAGAGGTAAAACAAGGTGAAATTATTGGGTTATTAGGTCCAAATGGAGCTGGTAAAACAACATCTTTTTATATGATCGTTGGTATGATAAAGCCCAATGAGGGTAGGATCTTTTTAAACAATGAGGAAATTACTAGTTATCCAATGTACAAAAGAGCTAAAAAAGGAATTGGATATTTAGCTCAAGAAGCGTCTGTTTTTAGAAAATTATCTGTAGAAGATAATATTATGTCCGTACTACAATTTACTGACTTGTCTAAGAAACAACAGAAGATAAGGCTAGAATCTTTGATAGAAGAATTTAACATTGGTCATGTTCGTAAAAACAGAGGCGATTTATTATCTGGGGGAGAACGCAGAAGAACAGAGATTGCTCGTTGTTTAGCCTCTGAACCTAACTTTATTCTATTAGATGAGCCTTTTGCTGGTGTAGATCCTATTGCAGTTGAAGATATTCAAAGTATTGTAGCTCATTTAAAAGACAAAAATATTGGTATTTTGATAACAGATCATGATGTACAAGCAACGCTGGCAATTACTGACAGAACCTATCTGATGTACCAAGGAGGAATTTTAAAAGAAGGAACTCCAGAAGACTTAGCAAAAGATGAACTTGTAAGAAAAGTATACCTTGGAAAGGATTTTGAATTAAAAAGAAAAAAAACAATTAAATCAGCCTCTCTGGATTAGGTTTTTTATCATTGATAAGATAATGTATATAATAATGATAAAAGGAATTGCTAGATATTTATAAAGTATTACTAAAATGATTGATAGTGAAATTAACAAGTATTTAAATTCATTATCCTTAAAACTAAAATCCTTAAACTTCAAAGAAAAAAAGGAAATTTCAGCATTCATTAAATAACTTAAAATTAGCGTTAACCCTATCAAAAAATAACAATTAGAAATTATTTCTTTAAGAAAAAGAACCTCTGTATTTATTTGAACTAATGGCAAAAAAACGACAAGCAAACTCATTGCTGGAGTTGGAAGTCCGATAAAAGATTTTGATTGTCTTGTGTCTATATTAAATTTTGCTAGACGGTAACAAGCTCCTAGCGTTAGGATTAATCCTAAAAAAGACATAAAAGACGTAATTTCAAATTCATCTTTAAGGGCTCCTACTCTAATTTGTTTGTTTTCCAGTAAATTAAACATTACAATACCAGGAACTACGCCACTAGTTACCATATCAGCTAAAGAATCTAATTGCTTTCCTAAGTCACTTGATGTGGTAAGGATTCTTGCAAAATAACCATCAAAAAAGTCTAAAAAAATTCCTAAGCTAACAAATATAGCTACGAACTCAAATTCACCATGAACAGCAAATAGTGTTGCCAATATTCCTGAAAAAAGATTCCCTAGTGAGAATAAATTAGGAATATGTTTTTTAATCTCCATATATATAGAATAATAGAGCTAAAATAGTAAATCCAAGAAGGCTATTATTAAAATTATCTATTTTTAATGATATTTGTGCTACAATTGCCATAAAAAAGATGCAATATGCCACTTATTAAATCCACCTTCATCCCCTCTCTTCTTTTTAGGAATGGTCATTTTAATACCATTTACAGACAGCTTGTAATGAGGGAAACAAATCATTACAATCGAAAAAGAATCATGACTTGGGATCATGACTTCATTGATTTGGATTTCTCAGAAGTAAATTCTAACAAATTGGTGATCCTAATCCATGGTTTAGAAGGTAGTTCGGAGTCAAATTATGTATTGTCTAGCTCAAAAGTTTTGAATGCCGCTGGTTATGATACTGTATCTCTCAATTTAAGAGGGTGTAGCGGAGAAGACAATTTATTATTATCAACATATCATAGTGGGAAAACAGATGATCTTGACTTTGTCATTAGTTATATCTTAGAAAATTATAGTTATGAAAAAATAATGATCGTAGGATTTAGCCTTGGGGGGAACCTCACTCTAAAATATTTTGGAGAATATGATACTCCTGATCAAGTATCATGTGGTGTTGCTGTTTCTGTTCCAATAGATTTAAAATCTTCTTGTGAAGAAATGAGCAAACCAAAAAATTTATTTTACATGCTTAGATTTCTCAAATCACTTCGTTCTAAAGTAATTGAGAAATCTAAAAAGTATCCAAATTTTAAAATCAATTTGGATACATTATTAAAAGCAAAATCTTTCAAAGAATTTGATGAATTATATACTGCTCCTGTTTTTGGTTTTTCAAGTCCACAAGATTATTGGGAAAAAGCGAGTTGTAAAGAATATATCCCAAAGATTAATAAACCAACCTTGTTAGTTTCCTCCAAAGATGATCCTTTTTTAGGGGAAAAATGCTATCCTTACAAAGAGGCAGAAAATTCTAAAGTATTTCATTTAGAGGTTACTGAATATGGTGGTCATGTTGCTTTTTTAACAGGTTTTTTCAACAAAAAAACTAAGTGGTTAGAAAATAGAATACTTCATTTTTTAGAGGACAATAGTTAAATCATGCAATATCTGGAAAGATGTAAAGTTATTTCAATATAATAGTATGATATTTGTTATATAATTTAATCATTCCATTGAAAAAATTCTACTTTTTATTATCCTTTTTATTTACTGTACTCGCTAGTGCACAAACATTGCGTAACTATTCTAATGAATTTTTAACTATTGGTGTTGATGCTGCTGCTTTAGGGATGAGTAAAAGTGTTGTAGCTACAACAAATGATGTAAATGCTGTATATTGGAATCCAGCAGGATTAGTAAATATTCAGGATTATCAAGGGGCAATCATGTACTCATCTTATTTTGCCGGTATTGCAAATTATAATTACGCAGCCTTTGCTATGCCAATAGATAACCAAAGTGCTTTAGGAATTTCTATAATTCGTTTTGGAGTTGATGATATTTTAAACACAACAGAATTAATAGACAATCAAGGAAATATAGATTTTAACAGAATAAGTTTATTTTCCGCTGCAGATTATGCGTTAAATATTTCTTATGCAAGGAATTTAAAATTAAAAAATATTTATTTTGGAATCAATGCCAAAGTTATTAGAAGAACCATTGGTGAGTTTGCTAATTCTTGGGGAGTTGGATTGGATGCGGGGATACAATATCAAAGAGGTGATTGGAAATTTGGATTAATGGTCAGAGATATTTCTACAACTTTTAATATATGGAATATAGATGAAGATGCTTTTGCTACCATTCAAAATGCCATTCCAGGTCAAAATCAAGAATTACCAGAAACTACAGAAATTACGAAACCAAAGGTTCAGTTTGGTGTTGCCAGAAAATTTAATATTGGACGTTTCTTTCATTTGTTAAGTGAAATAGATTTAAATATGAGGTTTGCTAAAACAAATGATTTGATTTCTACTAGTTTAGCAAGTATTGACCCATCAATTGGTTTTCAGTTAGATTATGAAGAATTTGTCTTTTTAAGGGCTGGAATTGGTAATTTTCAAAATATAACAGAATTTGATGGAAGCAAAAATATATCTTTACAACCCAATTTTGGTATTGGTTTTGTTTATAAAGGGATTCAAATTGACTATGCACTAACAAATATTGGAAGCGTAGGAAATGCTCTCTTTTCGAATATTTTTTCGTTAAAAATTGATTATAGTTATTTTAGAAAATAACCTAATGAGAAAAATATACTTTTTAATTGTATTGATTGTTATTTCACTTCAATCAGTGTATGCACAGTCATTAAAACTATCTGAATCTTCAGAAATTAGTATTATAACCGTTGGACCTGGAGAGGCCCTTTTTGAAGCTTTTGGACACAGTGCCATTAGAGTTAAAGATCCTATCTTAAGAATAGACTTTGTTTATAATTATGGATTGTTTGACTTTAACCAACCTAATTTTTATCTGAACTTTACGAAAGGGATATTATGGTATCGATTAGGAAGAGGATCCTATCAAAACTTTGTTTATTCCTATCACTTGCAGGAAAGGTGGTTAAAAACTCAGATTCTAAATTTAACTCTTGATGAAAAACAACAATTTTTTGAACTTTTAGAAACAAATGCATTGCCTGAAAATGCTGACTATTCGTATGATCCCTTTTTTAATAACTGTTCCACAAAATTAAGAGATATAACAATGCAAGTACTTATGGATAAAGTTCAATTTCCTTCTTCTCTTTCTGAGGAAAATTTTACACTAAGGCAATTGATGAATCAAAAAATTCACTGGAATACATGGGGGAGTTTTGGAATTAATCTAGCCTTAGGTAGCAAACTTGATCAGAAAATAACTGCAGAACAATACATGTATTTACCCGACTATGTTTACGTAGCTTTTGAAAATGCTACAAAAAAAGAAAATAACCTAGTTGTTCCACTAGTGATAAAAAGCACCAATATTTTAAACCATAATGAAAAAGAATGGCAATTTAATTGGTTTAGTCCATTGATTATTTTTTCTGTTTTATTCTTAATAACATTCACTATTACCTATAAAGATCAAAAGAGAAAAAAGAGATCGAAATGGTTGGACTTCATACTTTACTTTTTTACGGGTATTTTAGGTGTATTGATATTGTTTTTATGGTTTTTCACGGACCATTCTACAACTCCAAATAACTTTAATTTTCTATGGGCTTTCGCTCCGAATATATTTATTGCTTTTATGCTTTTAAAAAGAAAACTCAATACATGGGTCATAAGATATTGTAAGTTAATTATATTATTACTTTTTATATACTCCGTAATCTGGATTTTTGGTATTCAGCTAATGTCATTATGTATGCTGCCAATTTTAGGAATATTGTTATTAAGAAATTATTTCCTAATTAAAAGATAATTTTGTTTTTAAAACAAGGCAACTATTTTTTTTGATTTATTATATCATATGTTTCGTTTAATCCCTATATATTTACTCTAAAATATAACAACTTACCAATGAAACAACAACTTGTAGAATGTGTTCCAAACATTAGCGAAGGTAGAGATCTTAAAAAAATTAATGATATAGCAAATGAGGTTACTAAAATTGAAGGAGTTAAACTATTAGATATAGATCCAGGAAAAGCTACCAACAGAACTGTAATCACTTTTGTAGGGGAACCTGAACGAGTCATAGATGCTGCATTTTTGTTAATTAAAAAGGCTTCAGAATTGATAGATATGAGAATCCAATCAGGTGAGCATCCAAGATTTGGAGCTACTGATGTTTGCCCTTTGATTCCTATTGCCAACATTTCTATGGAAGAAACAGCCAAATATGCACACATGTTAGGAAAAAGAGTTGGAGAAGAATTAGGTATTTCTGGTTACTTTTACGAAAACGCAGCCACAAAAGAGGATAGAAAAAACCTAGCAACGGTTCGTTCAGGTGAGTATGAAGGTTTAGAAAAGAAGATTTCTGATCCTCATTGGAAACCAGATTTTGGCCCTACTTCATTCAACAAAAAAACAAAAACTACTGGAGTTACCGCAATATCTGCAAGAGATTTTTTAATTGCATACAACATCAATTTAAACTCAACATCTACTAGACGCGCTAATGCAATCGCTTTTGACATACGTGAAGCTGGTAGGATAAAAAGACAAGGGAATTCTATAACTGGAAAAAAAATACTCGATACCAATGGTGAACCGGTAAGAATTCCTGGAAAATTAAAAGCTGTAAAAGGAATTGGTTGGTATATAGAAGAATATGGAATTGCTCAAATTTCCTATAACCTAACTAATATTTCAATTACTTCAATGCATGAGGCATTTGATGAAACAGTAAAAGCGGCTTCTAAAAGAGGAATAAGAGTTACAGGCTCTGAATTAGTTGGTTTGGTCCCATTAAAAGCCATGTTAGAGGCAGCAGATTATTTTTTAGTAAAACAACAACGTTCTTTGGGAATTAGTGAAGCTGAAAAAATAAAAATTGCGATAAAATCTCTTGGATTAGATGATTTAAAACCTTTTAATCCTCAAGAAAGGATAATAGAATACGTAATGAATTCTAATACAGATAAAAAGTTAATCGATTTCACTGTAAAAGGTTTTGCAGAAGAAACAGCCTCAGAATCTATGGCTCCCGGAGGGGGTTCTATTGCTGCTTATGTTGGTGCCCTAGGAGTTTCATTAGGAACCATGGTTGCTAATTTATCTGCTCATAAACCAGGATGGGATGATCGTTGGGAATTTTACTCAAAATGGGCAGAAAAAGGGCAACAATACAAAAATGAATTGCTTTTCTTGGTTGATGAAGACACTCATTCATTTAACAAAATTATTGAAGGATTTAGAATGCCTAAATCAAATGAGGAGGAGATAAAATTGCGAAATGAAGCTATTGAAAATGCGACAAAATATGCCACCAATATTCCATTTAAAGTGATGGAAACAGCCTTTAAATCCATGGAAGTAATGACAGCGATGGCAAAAGAAGGTATACAAAACTCTTTATCTGATGCTGGTGTAGGAATTTTGTGTGCTAGAACTGCTGTTATTGGAGCGTATTTTAATGTTCGTATCAATGCGAGAGAGATAAAAGACAAAAACTTTGCAAAAAAAGTTCTTAAAGATGCTAAAAGAATTTATGAAAAAGTTATAACCCTGGAACAAGAGATGATTTCATATATAGATTCAAAAATGTAATGGACATACAAATTCTTCCCTATAAAAAACTATTTGCAAAAGCATTTTTTGAGCTAAATATAGAGTGGCTTGAAAATTTTTTTTATGTAGAAGACTTTGATAGGGAGGTTTTAAGCAATCCTGAGAAATATATTTTAAATACAGGTGGTCATATCTTTTTCGCACTAAATAATCATAGAATTATTGGAACCGTTGCTCTAATGCCTTATGAAAATAAAACTTTTGAACTTGCTAAAATGGCAGTGGCTCCAGAAGAAAGAGGTAAGAAAATTGGGCAACAATTAGTCAAATATTGTATTCATTTTACAACTGAAAAAAAATTTGACAAATTGGTATTATATTCCAATACAATGCTTGAAAACGCCATTTATATTTATAAAAAACATGGCTTTAAAGAAATCGCTTTAGAAAAAAACAGTCCTTATAAAAGAAGCAATATTAAAATGGAATTATCAATATAATGATGACAAAAAAGTTTCCTTTACTATTATTTTTCTTGCTTATTTTTATGTATTCTTATTCACAATCAAAAATAACTATCAAAGGGTTAATTACCGATAAGGAAAATTATCCTATTATTTATGCTGGTGTTGGAATTATTAAAAAAAATATTGGAACCACTTCTACAGAGGAAGGTACTTTTAGATTTTACGTTACCAATAAAGAATTAAATGATACGCTAGAAATTTCATCGATAGGGTATCATACCTATAAAGTTCTGATCAAAGATTTTATTAACAATAAGAACAAAAAAATCATATTAAATGAAAAAACGACAGAACTTTCGGAAATTTCTATAATGACAACGGAAGAGTATGTAAATAAGGCTATAAAATCATTAAAGCAAAACACAATAAGCAAAAATCATCAACTAAATATATTATACAGACGTTGGTCTGTAGAGGATAATATATGCAGATTTTATATTGAGCATTTTATCAATGTGATTGACAAGGGACCTTCTTCCTATATGAGAAAATATTCTATAAAAGAAAGCAGAAAGTCTTCAGAATATAGATTTGTAAAAAATCTTCAAAATAGACATGCCATTGAATATATGGAAATGAACAATCCTTTAAGACAGGGGATCTATATGAATGATTACACATGGAAAAAAGTTAAAAACTCCAGTTATGACGGTGAAGATATTAACATTATTGAAGGAGTTGATAAGTCTAATCTCATAACATTATTTATAGGCTATGATACTTATAGAATATACAGAATAGAAATAACACGTAAACCACCCAAGATAGGGAAGTATTTACACGCAATTTATCTATACAAGAAAAATAAGGAAGGAAAGTTATATTTAAGCTACCACAAAAGAGAATGGCAAGGTTCTGCTAGAATCCCCCAAAATGTAAAACGTCTTTTATCTCAAAAAAATAAATCTATTGGTGATTATATGCCAATAGCCTTCAGACATGAAGCTTATGTCTTAGCATTGGAGGAGGATAAGAAAAAGTTTGATACATATGAGACTACTGAAAAAAAGGACATGTCATTGTATGAAATACCATACAATGCAACTTTTTGGAATACTGTTAGCCTACCTCCAAAAACTAAATTTTACACAAAAAATAGTAAAGAATTAGAATCTTTATATGGTGTTCCTATTGAAACTCAATTTAAATACTCAAATCAATAATTTATACAAGAAATCTTTTCTATAAAAAACTTTCAACCGCTAGATCGTAACTTTTTAGACCCAAACCTGTAATGACTCCTTTTGCATTCGCTGCGATATAACTATGGTGTCTGTAGTCTTCCCTAGCATATACATTTGAAATATGAACCTCTATCACGGGTGTTTCAATAGCTTTTACGGCATCTCCAATACCAACAGAGGTGTGAGTATAGGCAGCAGCATTAAGAATAATCCCATCATAGGTAAAACCCACTTCATGTAATTTATCAATAAGCTCTCCTTCTATATTGGATTGAAAATAGGTGAAATGAATGCTTGGAAATTTATTTTGTAAATTTTTATAATACAAATCAAAAGAATCATAGCCATAAATCTCTGGTTCTCTTTTTCCTAGAAGATTTAAGTTGGGACCATTGATAATAATTATTTTCATAGAGTAAAAGTACTATTAATTTTACATAAAAAAAGGGAGGCTTAATTACCTCCCTTTAATATTTATATTGATCAAAAAATTATAAGTGAACTACAAAACCTACTCTAAGTTCAAATAATCCTTTATCACTAAAATCTTGATTCAAAGATACATTATATCTAAGTCCAGGTTCAACAGATACACTATTTGAAATAAAAATAGCATAACCTGCTTGTAAACCTAACCATAGTGGTTTATCATCTCCAAAACTTTCTCCTGTTGCTCCAGTTACATCAACTTGTAAAGGAAATTTATCATCAAGATAGTATTTAGCACCAACTTTATAAGTTAGAGTTGATACAGCATCTTGACCATCAAGTTTTTGACCATTTAAACCTAGACCAACTTTAAGAGCTAAATTATCAGCTAGGAAATAACCTGCTTCGGCTCCAACAGAATAAGCTGTAAATCCATCTGTAGCTTGAAGAGCGAATCCAGTGTGGGCACTGTGAGCTACCCCCAAGTCTCCACCTCCAAAACCTGTGTTGGCTTCTAACAACCAACTTCCTTTTGATAAAGCAGAACCATCATCCTGAGCATTAACAGTAAAAGAAAATAATACCAGAGCAGCTACTAAAATAATTTTTTTCATAATTAATTGTTTAAATTAAATTTATTATTGTTCTTACAAATTTACAAAAAAAAACCTATCATCTACAAAATAAGAACTAATATTACTAAGACTCTCTATTTCTTCAGAAATTACTCGTTGAGAGAATTTATAACAATTATTGACATATCAAAAATACTATTCATAGTACATAAAAAAAGTGGGCTTTTCAGCCCACTTTTTATAATATTTATAATAAATTGATAATTAGAATTTAACCATCAAAGTTCCTCCAAAGTAATTAGCTTTAATTTTTATTCCATCAACTTTTGAAGAGTTATTGAGTTGAGTACTATACTCAGCCATAATGGTAAAAGCATCAGATATGTCAAATCCAGCTCCTGCTCCAACACTAAATGAGGTTTTACTAACTACATCAGTATCTACATCTTCTAATGAAAATCCAAAACCAACTCCTGGACCAACAAAGAAATTACTATCTCTCCCACCTAAGTAGTACTGAAGATCTAGACCTAAACCAATTGCGTCACCACCATCTGCAGATGAATAACCTACTCCTGGAAGTAAATCCATGCTATCAGATAATTCAAGTTCATAAAATAATCCGACACTAAAAGCACCTGTAGAAGCATCTGCTGATACATCTGCACCTGCTACACTAGTTGAAACTTTTGCTTTAACACTTCCATAAGATACTGCTGCTCCAAATTGGGCATTTGCGGTAAAAGAAATTAAAGCAATTGCAATTACTAAAATAATTTTTTTCATGATTAATTGTTTAAATTAAATTTATTTCTAGCAAATTTACAAAAAAAAAATCATAATACATAAAAAGGGGATCTAATTTGACACCCCTTTTTACGTTACTATAGTTGTTCAAATTTAGAAATTATATCCAACAGAAACTTGGAAAACTCCATTTTTAATATATAAATCATCATCATCTGCATCGAAATTTGTTAGGCCCAGGTTGTATCTTAAACCAAAATTTAAACCAGATTCTATTTTATATCCAGCTCCAAAGTTTACAGAAAAATCCGTTGATTTGAGAGATTTTGTAACATCTGTTGTTATTGAAGTAGATCCTGAATAACTTTCTTCAGTTTTTGCATTCAATAAAAAACCAATCTGAGGGCCAAATTCCAAACTAAAAGCTTCATTAACATAATATTTAGCCATTACAGGTAAATTTAAATAATTCAATCTACCAGTAAGATATCCTTCAACAAAAGTATCATCACTGGTTTGGATTTCAGTATAACCACCAGTAAAACCCTGACCTGAATATGTAAGTTCTGGTTGTAAAGAAAAAGATTCTGAAATTTCAATTTCTGATGTGATACCAAAATGAAAAGACGTTCTGCCATCAAAACCAACAGCTCCGGATCCAGTCACAGAGGCAAAGTTAACTCCGGCTTTGGCACCAAATTTTAATTCTTGTGCATTTGCAGTAAAAGAGAATAATACAAGGAAAGTTATTAAAATAACTTTTTTCATAATGTTTAGTTTAAATTAAATTATTTAATAATTATGCGAATTTAAAAAAAAATAAAAATATTTATAAATGTTCTTAATAAAACTCATATGAGACACCGATATTTAATATATTAAATTTTAAGTACATTTAGTCTGTGAATTGGAATCAAGCTATCGAAGAGTATCAAAAGTATTTAAAAATAGAAAGAGGTCTTTCTAACAATACAGTTACAAGTTATTTAAGAGATCTTAAAAAAATGGTGTTATACCTAGAGGACATGAATATCACTAAAACACCTATGACCATCAAACAAGACACAATTCAACAATTTATATATGAAATTGCTAAGAAGTTGAGTTCTAGAAGCCAGGCCAGAATGATATCTGGGCTTCGAAGTTTTTTTGAGTATTTAATTTTTGAAAACTTAAGGGATACAAATCCTACAGATTTAATAGAAACTCCGAAAATTGGTAGAAAATTACCAGAAACTCTCTCAGAAGAAGATATTAATAAACTAATTAATGCCATAGATCTTAGTACTTCAGAAGGAGAGAGAAATAGAGCAATCCTTGAAAGCTTATATAGCTGTGGTCTTCGAGTTAGTGAACTGATTAACTTGAGAATTTCTGATCTATTTTTTAATGAAGGTTTTATTAGAGTTGTTGGTAAAGGAAATAAAGAACGTTTTGTTCCTATTCATCAAAGAGCACAAAAATATATTTTATACTATATGAAAGATATTCGATCTCATTTATCAATAGAAAAAGAGTTTGAAGATACCTTATTTTTGAATAGAAGGGGAAAGGGATTAAGTAGACAAATGATATTTATGATCATAAATTCACTATCGATAAAAAGTAATCTCAACAAAAAAATTAGTCCTCATACGCTTCGCCATTCTTTTGCAACTCATTTACTAAAAAATGGTGCAGATTTAAGAGCAATCCAACAAATGTTAGGACATCAAAGTATTACCACTACCGAGGTTTATGTACATCTAGATAATACTTTTCTTAAGAAAATTGTAGAAAAATATCATCCCAGAAGTTAATGTGGCATTTTATCTAGCAACGTTTACAGATCTTGTTTCTCTAATGACAGTAACCTTAACCTGACCTGGGTAGGTCATGTCATTTTGGATTTTTTGACTGATGTTAAAAGATAATTCAGCAGCTTTCATATCATTTACTTTGTCACTTTCTACCATTACTCGTAATTCTCGACCAGCTTGTATTGCAAATGCTTTCTGAACACCATTAAATCCAAATGCTATATCTTCTAAATCTTTTAATCGTTGTATATATGAATCTAATACTTGCCTCCTAGCTCCTGGCCTTGCACCAGAGATGGCATCACAAACTTGTACTATTGGAGCAATCAAAGATTTCATATCTATTTCATCGTGATGGGCTCCAATGGCATTACAAACATCTTTTTTCTCTCCGTATTTTTCAGCCCACTGCATTCCAAGAAGGGCATGTGGTAATTCACTCTCTGTATCTGGAACCTTTCCAATATCATGAAGTAGTCCTGCTCTTTTGGCTAATTTGGGGTTTAAGCCAAATTCAGAGGCCATAATGCCACATAGTTTAGCTACTTCTCTTGAGTGTTGTAGAAGGTTTTGACCATAAGATGATCTGAATTTCATTCTACCAACGGTTTTGATTAATTCAGGGTGTAAACCATGAATTCCTAAATCTATAACCGTTCGTTTTCCTACTTCTATAATTTCTTGACTTATTTGTTTTTGTGTTTTAGATACTACTTCTTCAATTCTTGCAGGATGTATTCTACCATCAGTTACCAGCTTATGCATTGATAATCTTGCAATCTCTCTTCTAATAGGATCAAAACATGAAAGAATAATAGCTTCTGGTGTATCATCAACAATAATTTCTACACCAGTTACAGATTCTAAAGCTCTAATATTTCTACCTTCTCTTCCTATGATTCTACCTTTAACATCATCGGATTCTAAATTAAAAACAGAAACACAATTTTCGATAGATTGTTCTACCCCAACTCGTTGGATTGTATTAAGAACAACTTTTCTAGCTTCTTGTGTTGCTGTAAGCTTTGCCTCTTCTATGGAATCTTGAATAAAACCTAAAGCGTCTGATTTTGCTTCATCTTTTAAGGAATTTACTAATTCTTTTTTGGCTTCTTCAGCAGATAGTCCAGAAATCTGTTCTAAAAGATCTACGTGTTTTTTATGTAATTTGTGAATCTCCTCTTCTTTTTTTTCTAAAATTTCTCTTTTGTGATGTAAATCCTTCTCTTTTTGTTCAAGAGATTTATTTAATCTGGAAGTTTTATCCAACTCGGATTGTATTTGAGATTCTTTATTTCTCGTTATTTTTTCTATTTCTGAAACTTTCTTTTCTCTGCTTAATATTACTTTTTCATGTTCAGATTTTAATTCAATAAACTTCTCTTTTGCCTGTAAAATTTTATCCTTTCTAAGGGCTTCTGATTGAATTTTAGCTTCTTTTAAAAGGGCTTTGACTTCTTTTTCAGTTGCATTTAACAATTTTTTGGCTTTGGATTTTTCTATAACTCTGGTCACAATAAGACCTAGTATAAGTCCAACAAATCCTGCTAGGATTAGGTATATTATTTCGTTCATATTTATTTAATTTTAAAAAAAAAACCTACACTAGAAGGGTTTATATAAACTCCATTATGACATGTTTAGGACTAACTAATTGATCGAGGATCCTCCTGATAATCAAATAAATTGAATATCTAAGGCTTGCTTTAACAATTAAGACTTATCCTTCATAATAGATTCTTGTTGAGTTTATCAAACAAAATACTAGTGTAGGCAGTGTAATATTTTATATAGTAAAAGAACTTATTCTAAATGCTCACAGACTAACTTTGTTAGTTCATTTATCTTATGTAATGCTTCTGTATTTGATTCTTTTTTATCCAGGGAAGAAATCTCTAATTTTGATGCAAATTGTAATGCACACATTGCCAGAACGTCCTGTTTATCACTAACTGCATAGTTGTTTTCATACCTGCTAATAAGCTGATTTATATTAGCTACTGCTTTACGCATTCCTTCCTCTTCTTTGGTATCATTAACACTCAAAGGGTATGTTCTTCCTGCTATTACTAAATTAATCTTTAATTTTTCCACGATAATAATGAACTTTATTATTCATTCAATTGAATGATACATTTGTCTATTTCTCTAATTAAAGCATTTATTTTGAGTTTTGTTTCTTTTGTACTATTGTCACTGCCTTCTATAGTTTTTGCAATCTTTAACAGATTAAATTGTCTTTCTTTCTGTTCTAATAATTGCTCCTTTTCTAAAAGCTGATGGTTTAATTTCGATGTATTTTGAAGTAGTATTTCATTTTCTTTAACCAAAAAATCATAGTTTGAAAGCAAGGTTTTTAACTTCTCCTCTAATAAATGAACTGCTTCAATAGTATTACCCATCATCCTAATTATAATAATAACTATATTATTACAAATTTAGCATTCTGATTTATAATTAACAACTATTTGTCGTTGTATTAAATAAAATAATTATGTAGTTTATTAATATAAAGGTTAGTATAGATTTATTATTTTTGGTTAAAATTTCTAGCATTGAAAAAATTCTTGTTTCTCTTATTGATTTTTACAACAACCTTACTGTTTGCTCAAAATAAATATCCAACAAACTTCTTCAGAAGTCCTTTAGACATTCCTCTCTCTGTTTCTGGAACCTTTGGTGAGTTAAGAAATAATCATTTCCATGCTGGAATAGATTTTAAGACTCAAAGAAGAACAGGATTGCCCGTATATGCAACTGCCGATGGCTATGTATCAAGAATTAAAGTTGCAATTTGGGGGTATGGAAAAGTAATTTATGTAACGCATCCTAATGGGTACACTACAGTCTATGCTCATCTAAGTAGGTTTGGTAATAGTATTGAACCCTACGTCAAAAATATTCAATACAATAAAAAAAGCTATGAAACAGGAAATATTTATCCAAAAGAAAACGAAATAATGGTTAAGAAAGGACAAATAATTGCCTATTCTGGAAGAACAGGTGGGTTTTTGGCTCCTCATTTACATTATGAAATAAGAGATACAAAAACTGAAAAAATTATTAATCCAATGTTATTTGGATTAAAAATCAAAGATTCAATTGCTCCAATAATAAATAAAATCATGGCATATCCTATTGAATCTAGTTCAAGAATAAATAGAGGTCCCCAAAGCCAAATTTTACCTATGAAAAAAATCAGTATAAATGAGTATATAACTGATCAAATAAGTGCCCATGGTAAGATTAGTTTTGGTATCAGTGTCTTTGATCGATTAGGAAAAGAATTAAATAAAAATGGTGTTTATAGTATAGAGATGATGGTAAATGGAAAAAGACATTATTATCATGACTTAGAAACATTCTCATTTGCAGAAAGTAAGTATATTAATCTTCTCATTGATTACTCACATTATGCCATACATAGAAGTAAAATTCAAAAAACGTTTAAAGAAGCGAGTAATTCACTAAGTATCTATAAGGGTTTAATTAATAATGGTATCCTAGAGGTTAAAGAAGGTTTTAACTATATAGTAAAAATTATTGTCAAAGATTTTAAAGGAAACACTTCCTCTATTAAAATTCCAATTATTGGAATGAAAAGTAATGAAATCGTACAAAAACAAAAAGACACTACAAATTATAAAATCGTAAAAACTAAATTTCAAAAATTTACTCAAAATGGAGTTAGCATTGCATTTCCAAAATACACCTTTTATAAAGATGTTTATTTAGATTTTTCAACAAATGGAAAAACTGCGACCATACATAAACCCGTGATTCCGTTGGATAAAAGTTTTACGATAACATTTGATAGTACTTTGTATAAAAAATCTGATGTAGATTATATGTATATTGCTAATATCAACAAAGAAAAATATCCTTATTATCTAAAAACAAGAAAAAGAGAAAACAAATTATTTACAACAACTAAAACTTTAGGTAAATATACATTATTAATTGATAATCAAGAACCTAAAATTTATAATTGCAATTTTAAAAATGGAGACTGGATATCTAATTATCAATTTTTAACGATTAAAATATCTGATTCACAATCTGGTATAAAATCCTACGAAGCTTTTATAGATAATGATTGGATTTTAATGGAATATGATGTAAAAAATAAAAAATTAACCTACAATTTTAAGGACAAACAATTGGTAGGAACCAAACATATCTTTAAACTTGTAGTCTCTGACAACGTTGGAAATACGAATACCTATAATTCTACGTTTTATAGAAAGCAATGACAAACACTAGGTGAAGAAGTTTTTATTTATTTTATTAATACTACCACAATTGATTTTGGCACAAAAAACCACAATCATCAAAGGGTTTGTTAAAAACTCTCAAAATGAATCGATTGAAAATGTATCTGTAAAGTTCGATAACACTGGAACTACAACCGACAATAGAGGGTATTATGAGATTCGAATTCCCATTAATTCATCGATAACATTAGAGTTTAGTCATGTTGGATATAAAACTCTTACAAAAGATTTTTTTACTAAAAAAAGAATTGTGATTCGCTTCTCTCCTATTTTAAAATTAGAGAATGAAATTTTAGAAGAGGTTGTCATAAAAAACGAAATTAAAGACGCACAAGGAATTACGACCATAGAGGCTGAAAAAATTAGCAGAATTCCCGGCGCAAATTCTGGAATAGAAACTCTTTTAATGACTTTACCTGGTGTGAGTAACAATAATGAGTTGAGCACTCAATATAATGTTCGTGGTGGTAATTTTGATGAAAACCTTGTGTATGTTAATGGAATTGAAATTTATCGACCTTTTTTAATTCGTTCTGGACAACAAGAAGGATTAAGTTTTGTAAATTCCTCTATGGTTCAAAATATTAATTTTTCTGCAGGTGGTTTTCAAGCAAAGTACGGTGATAAACTTTCATCAGTTTTAGATATTACTTA
>CATISV010000166.1 GCA_949541125.1 Flavobacterium sp. SCGC AAA160-P02 | reverse complement strand
TAACTTCTGTAGTGGTTACCTTATCAATTAGATGCATTAATTGATTTTGACAAATTTCTTTTCCTCCAGGAACCTGTGCATGAACAAATTTTTGTTTAATAATACGTTCTATTGCACCAATTCTACCTTTTTCTTTATTGTTTATTAAAACTATAGAAATACCTGTTTTACCAGCCCTACCAGTTCGTCCACTTCTATGAGTATAGTTTTCTATTTGATCAGGTAATTTATGATTTATAACGTGTGTTAGGTCGTTTACATCCAAACCTCGAGCAGCAACATCAGTAGCAACCAATAATTGAATAGTATTTTTTCTAAATTTACCCATCACAGAATCACGTTGTGCCTGAGATAAATCTCCGTGTAATGCATCTGCATTATATCCATCTTTTATTAAATTATCAGCAATCTCTTGAGTTTCTCTTCTTGTTCTACAGAATATAATTGCATATATATCTGGATTAACATCTGCTATTCTTTTTAGTATTTGGTATCGAGTTCTTTCGGAAACTAAATAATATTCATGACTTACATCATCAGAACCAGTATTTTTCTGACCTGATGTAATTTCTACAGGTTTAATCATGTAATTTTTGGCAATAGATTCAACTTCTTTGGGAAAGGTAGCAGAAAATAATAAGGTTTGTTTTGTTTCAGGAGTTGTTTCTAGAACTCTATCCAGTTCATCTTTAAACCCCATGTTCAACATTTCGTCTGCTTCATCTAATACTAGCCATTGAATATTTCCTAATTTTAGAGCTCTTCTGTTGATAAGATCAACTGTTCTTCCAGGAGTACCTACTACTATATGTGCTCCTTTTTTAAGACCTCTTATTTGTTCATCTATATTAGCTCCACCGTATACAGTTACGATTTTCATTTTAGGAATATACTTAGCAAATTCTCTTATATTATTTCCTATTTGAACAGCAAGTTCTCGTGTGGGAGATAAGATAATAGCTTGAGTATTGCTATTACTAACATCTGCTAATTCCAAAATTGGTAAACTAAATGCTGCAGTTTTCCCAGTTCCTGTTTGTGCAAAAGCTTTTAAGTCGTCTGTTGAAGAAATGATTTGAGGGATTGCTTTATTTTGAATAACCGTAGGTTTTTCATATCCTAAATCAATTAATGCTTTGTTGATAGGTTCTTTTAAACCTAGTTCTAAAAATGTTGACATACTGTGTTTTTTAGATCCACAGACGCCCACCCGCAAATCTTATTTTATATTACGACATTGATTATATAGTGATGTGTTTTCTCTACAAAAATCGTGCAAATGTAGTGTAAATAAATAGAACAAGTTATTATAGGAGAAATTACTTTGTGGCAAATGACTCTAATTGTCTGAAAATCTTTCTGGAAGAGATTGATGCAAATCCATTTGTAACCTCTCCATTTTTGTTTATCAAAATAGTCCTTGGCATTCGACTAGTCAGAAAATAGTTTGCCTTACTATCCAATTCTAAATAGAACTGAGAATTGATGTTCAATTCTTTCATTAAATCTTTTGGATCTCCATTGATTTTGACACCAATAAATTTTAGAGAAGGATGTTTATTTGATAAAAATTTTACTCTACTTCCTATAAACTCTTTGCTCATATAATCAGGGTTCCAAAAAAACAATACAGTATTTTTATCTTTTATGATTGTTTTGATAGATCTTTTAGTTTTATTTAGATCTGTTATCTTAAAATCATGCAAAATAACACCAGCCTGAATTTTATTGATATCCGTTAAAAGTTGATTTACTAATTTTTTATCTTTTGAATTTGTAGTTAAATTTAAAAATGTATTAAAATGTTGTTTGTTAATATTACAACTAGATTTACTGTAAAAATGTGTTATGAAAGTCTGTTTTAACATTGCATTTCTAGAGTTCTCATTTTTCATATTTTTTGCAATAGTGTTTAACAAATTAGTAGTAAATTCATCTGATGAAATTTCATGTCCTAAAGAATAAACTTCATTATATAAACGACTGATTATAAAATCTCTATATGCATAAAAATACATAATAGAATCTTGATCTAAAGAAATTTTTTCTCTGTGTTCATAAAAATTATTGTTGATTTTATTATGTATTGCGTCATTCATTTTAACCGAGTGGGCCATGGGATAATTTTCAACTCTTGTATAGAGAGGAAAAGTTAGAGCCATCTTAAAAATATTCTTAAACTTATCTGATACTTTAGGGTACATGGAAATATATTCATTGAATCTGTCTAATTTTAGATTTTCTGTAGAATCTATCCTTTTTCTAAACTTTGATGGTGGAAGATCGTAGTAAGAATAAAATGTTTTTTCGTCTCTTTCAGTTTCAAGAAAACAGTCAATTAATAAATTATTTCTTTCAGCCCCTATTCCACTAAATACTAGGCTTTCGTCAAAATCCCAAGTATTTAATCTAATTAATAGGCTATCTTTTGGTTCTAAATACAAATACTGATGTTCATAACCGTGTTTGAAATAATAAAGACCTTCATCTATGTAAGGTAATTCACTTAAGAAAGTATTATTTTGATTTAAGTAAAAAGTATCTAAAGCGATGTCATTTTTAAACAAGATGACATTATTTGTTTTAGGATTAATTATTTTACCACCAAAATAAGTGCTTTTACACTGATTTTTTTCTTTACATCCGAAAAAAATCGATGTTAAAATTAGGACAGCTATATACTTTATAAGTATAGGTTTATTATTATAAAAATCCATGATTACTATACAAAAATACATATCTACAGTCGGCAAACTTGTTAATTGCTTGTTAAAAGAGGGTTTCATAAAACATTGTTTGAAGAAAAAAACTCTAATATTAAAGGGTTTTAAATACAATAGTTGTTAAAGATCATGAATGAAATATCTTATTTTTTTTGACGAAAAACCTTAATCAATATGTATTTTTGCTCAAAATTTTAAAGTCTTTATAAAAATGTTATCAATCTCAAATTTATCAGTTCAATTTGGAAAAAGAATTTTGTTTGATGAAGTAAACACAAAATTTTTACAAGGGAATTGCTATGGTATCATAGGAGCAAATGGAGCGGGTAAATCTACTTTTTTGAAAATTATTTCTGGTAAAATGGAACCAACCTCAGGACATGTTTCTCTAGAACCTGGAAAAAGAATGTCAGTTTTAACTCAAGATCATTATGCTTATGATGAATTTCCCGTTTTAGAAACTGTGGTTATGGGAAATAAGGATTTATTCTCGATAAAATCAGAGATTGATTCTCTTTATACAAATTACACAGATGAGAATGCTGATAAAATTGGTGAACTACAAGTAAAGTTTGAGGAAATGAATGGGTGGAATGCAGATTCTGATGCAGCTGCTTTACTGTCAAATTTAGGAATCAAAGAAGAGTATCATTATCTATTAATGAATGAGTTGGATGGTAAACAAAAAGTTCGTGTTTTAATTGCACAAGCATTATTTGGAAACCCTGACGTCTTAATTATGGATGAACCAACAAATGATTTAGATTTTGAAACGATATCTTGGCTAGAGAACTTTCTAGCAAATTTCGATAATACAGTTATTGTAGTTTCTCACGATCGTCATTTTTTAGATGCAGTATGCACACATATTTCAGATATTGACTTTGGGAAAATAAATCATTATTCTGGAAATTACACTTTCTGGTATGAATCATCTCAACTAGCTGCTAAACAGAGAGCTCAACAAAACAAAAAAGCTGAGGATAAGAAAAAAGAACTCGAGGATTTTATTAGGCGTTTTTCTGCTAATGTCGCAAAATCAAAACAAGCAACTAGTAGAAAAAAGATGATTGAAAAATTAAATGTTGAAGAGATTAAGCCCTCAAGTAGACGTTACCCTGCCATTATATTTAAAAGTGAAAGAGAAGCAGGTGATCAAATTTTAAACATTGAAGGATTTTCTAAATCATTAGATAAAGAATTGTTGTTTAATGACGTTCATATTAATTTAAATAAGGGAGAAAAAATAGCCATAATCTCTAAAAATTCTAAGGCAGTAAGTGCTTTTTTCGAGATTATTAATGGGAGAGATAAACCTAATTCTGGAAAATTTAATTGGGGAGTTACTACAACTCAGTCATATTTGCCTTTAGATAATTCTGAGTTTTTTCAAGATGGAAATTTAAATCTCGTAGACTGGTTAAGACAATATGCTCAAACAGAAGAGGAGAGAGAAGAAGTTTTTTTACGTGGATTTTTAGGAAAAATGATTTTTTCTGGTGAAGAAGCCTTAAAGAAGAGTAATGTTCTTTCTGGAGGAGAAAAAGTACGTTGTATGTTGTCTAAAATGATGATGAAGAGAGCGAATATTTTAATCCTAGATGAACCAACAAATCATTTAGACTTAGAATCTATTCAAGCCTTAAATAATTCATTAATAAGTTTTTCTGGGACAGTTTTATTCTCCACTCACGACCATGAATTTGCTCAAACTATTGCAGATAGAATCATAGAATTAACACCAAAAGGAGTTATTGACAGACATATGACATTCGATGAGTATTTAACTGATGTAAAAGTAAAAGAGTTGAGGGAAAAGATGTATGCATAAAATGATGCTTTATCTTTTTTGTAAAGGGCTTATAATTTTTACATCATTAAATGAGATTATTCCCCGAATAACTCTATCTATAGTATTTTTTAATACCTCAATTAATTGAATTTTTAACTGAGATTTGTGATAAATTAAACTAATTTCTCTTGCTGGAGTAGGTGTTTTGAATTCACGTAAATACATTTTATCATTATCATTTAAATCGAGAGTATGTAAATAAGGGAGTAGGGTCATTCCATGACCTTTTTTTGAAAGCTTGATTAATGTGTTAAAATCTCCACTTTCTAATTGAAATTTTTTCGAAGTATCTGTTTTAAATCTACTACATAAATTTATAATACTTTGTTTAAAACAATGTCCGTCTTCTAACAACAAAAGATCTTCCATTTCTAATTCATCTGAAGAAATTTCTTTTTTATCAAATAATCGATGCTCTTTTGGGACTAGACCAACAAAAGGCTCATAGTAAAGAGGTTTTTCACTTATGTCTTTGATTTCCAGAGGTGTTGCTGCTAATCCAGCATGAATTCGACCATCCATTAATTTTTTAACAATATCTTCTGTATTTAATTCTTCTATAATCAGTTTTACTTTTGGATATTTGTTCGTAAAATTAGTTAAGAATATAGGAAGTAGTGTTGGCATTACTGTTGGTATGATACCCAATCTAAATTCACCACCAATAAAACCCTTATATTGATGGACGATATCTTCTATTCTGTTACTTTCGTTAATAATTATTCTCGCTTGCTCTACTATTTTCTCACCAATATCGGTTAATTCAATTTGTTTCTTTGTTCTATGAAATATAAGGACCCCCAACTGATCTTCTAATTTCTGAATTTGCATACTTAAGGTGGGTTGAGTAACAAAGCTATGTTCTGCGGCAATTGTAAAATTTCTATATTTCGAAACCGATAAAACATATTTTAATTGAGTGATTGTCATCTGTTGAGATTTATTATAAAGATATCAAAACTATAAGAAATAGAGGAACTGAATACATTGTTTATTTTCTATTTGAAAAGATATCTAAAGAAAAAAACGCATTACAAACAAATTACAGAATATAAATTTTATAAAAAATATAAGTTCTTATTAGCTATTTAATTTACTGGGTGCTCTCATCTGAAGAAAGAACTTTTAAAAATGAAGGATGTTGTTCGATTGCATATTCAATTTTTGTAACGATATCCTCTATTTTATTGTTTTCATAATCGATCTTTAGAGGTTTTTTGATAAGCATAGACTGTAAGACATTTCTTTTCTTTATCATCAAGCCTTTTTTATCAAAAGAACGTCTAAACCCATCAATAACAATAGGTACGACAATTGGTTTGTAGGTTTTAATAATATGAGCAGTTCCTTTTCTTATAGGTTTAAAAGGCGTAGTGGTTCCTTGTGGAAAAGTAATAACCCAACCATCATCCAATGCTTTTTTAATGTTTGAGATATCAGACATTTTTACTTGTCTATTTATATTTTCTCCCGCTTTTCTCCAAGTTCTGTCAATGGAAATGGACCCTGTATAAGCAAATATTTTTGGAAGAATTCCGGAACGCATGGTTTCTCCAGCTGCAATGAAATAAAGATTCAATTTTGGATTCCAGATATAACCAATATTTTTTATAGAATCATCTCTTCCCTTAAGAGTTGCGTTAAATACATGAAACATTGCTGCAACATCTGCAAAATATGTTTGATGATTTGAAATAAAAAGAACATTATTCTCTGGTAAATTTCTTAAGTTTTCAGAACCTTCTATACGTAAGTTATTAAATCTTCTGTATCGAGCATGAGAAATGACTCCAAGAATTCTAATCAACATTTTTTTAATCCATAAAATATGTCCAAAAGGATTCCTTTTAAATAAATTCATTTGCCATTAATTTTTCTCAATTATGACAACTAAAATACAAAAGTATTTACAGTTGAGCTTTTTTAATTAATTCTTTAATCTCACTTAACATCATAGCGGTAGCTCCCCATACAACATAATCATTTAATTGAAAACAGGGTACATAGGTGTTGTCCATATAAGTTGTTTTGATTTCAATATTCTTAATATTTTTATCATCTAATAGATCTTTAACAGAAACTTCAATAAGTGTATCAACTTCTTTATTGATATTAAATTTTAGTTTTTTTTTAGAATAAGCCATAAATGGTGTTACTAAATAATTACTAGGAGGGATGTAAACATCGGTTATCTGTCTTAGAATATTGATTTTGTTTTTCTTAACACCAACTTCTTCATAAGTCTCTCTTAGTGCAGTTTGACAAAGACTATCATCATATTCTTCAATTTTACCTCCAGGAAAGCTTATTTGTGCAGAATGTGTTCCTCTATAGCTTGCTCTTTTGGTTAATAGGAACTTAGCGTCATTTGTTTCATTAGGATAAAATAAGATTAAAACTGCTGCTTTTTTGGGCTTATTAGCCTTTATTTTTTCAGAATCATATCCTAGACGAAAGTCAGGAGCTAACTTAAATTGGTCATGTAATCCACCAAGCGGAAACTTTCGTAATTGTCTGGAAGATTTTATAAAATGATCAAATTTCATGGATTAGTTTCTTTTTTTGAAAAGAAAACCTAATCCCATTTTTTTCAAAAATTGTTTTTCAAAATTCCAAAAAAAGTTGAATTGGCCAAATAAAAAACCAACAATAGGGAGTGTTATTTGATATATAGGAAAGATTAATAAAATCCTTAGAGGCCAATAGATAATAGGACTTACTGAACCTTTAGTTATTCCTATGAATGAGGTCACTGGTTCTGCAACCCAAGCAGAAAATGAGCCGTTAATTGCAAAAACAATTAATATAAGTAAGATTTGTATATTGGAAGTGATACCCCAGCGCTCTTTTAATTTATTCATTAGATCTTTTTTACAAAATTACGATATCATATGCTCTCAAAAAAAATAAAATAGTATAATTATTTTATAAAACACACTATAATTTAAGTGAATAAATAATTTGGATTTTAATTTCAAAAGATGATTATTGATGTAGTTCTTTTTAAATCAATTTTTATATATAGTAGATTGCTTTAAATAGACAAATTATTTTTACCTTTCAAAAGTCAAAAACTTTTAAATAAAATAAATGAGAGAAATAGCGCTACACTGGAAAATTTTAATTGGGATGGTTATCGGAATCCTTTTTGGTTTTTTAATGAACTCAGTAGATGGAGGTAGAGGTTTTGTAACAGAATGGATAAAACCATTAGGGACCATATTTATAAACCTTCTTAAACTAATTGCTGTCCCGTTAATTTTAGCCTCATTAATCAAAGGAATCTCAGATTTAAAAGATATTTCAAAAATTAAGAAAATGGGGGGGAGAACAATAATTATTTATGTATTCACTACTGTTGTAGCTATTATTATTGGATTGACAATTGTTAACACAATTCAACCAGGTAATGGAATGTCTCAACAAACCATTGAAAAAATAAAAACGAAGTATGAAAGTTCTGAAGGAGTTAAAGATAAAATGAATAAGGCACAGGTTACCAAAGATGCTGGTCCACTTCAACCTCTAGTTGATATTTTCCCATCTAATATATTTAAAGCTTTAGGAGATGCTAAAATGTTACAAATTATATTTTTCTCCTTATTTGTTGGAATTTGTTTATTGCTAATTCCTGAAAATAAAGCAGCTCCATTAGTCAATTTTTTTGACTCTCTAAATGAAGTTGTTATGAAAATGGTTGATTTAATCATGCTAACGGCACCTTATGCAGTATTTGCATTATTAGCGAATGTAATTATTGCATTTGATGATACTGAAATACTTATGAAGCTATTGTGGTATGCATTATGTGTTGTTGGAGGTTTACTCCTAATGATTGGTTTTTATTTAACACTAATAAGTGTGTATACAAAAAAATCACCTGTTTGGTTTTTAAAGCAAATTAGTCCAGCGCAATTACTTGCTTTTTCGACCAGTTCAAGTGCAGCAACCCTACCTGTTACTATGGAAAGAGTAGAGGAACATATTGGTGTAGATAAAGAAGTTTCTGGTTTTGTGCTTCCAGTTGGAGCCACTATAAATATGGATGGAACCAGTTTATATCAAGCAGTAGCAGCGGTATTTATTATGCAAGTTGTTTGGCCAGAAGGTCTTACATTTACCAACCAGTTAGTGATCGTTGCTACAGCTTTATTAGCCTCTATTGGAAGTGCAGCAGTTCCTAGTGCCGGGATGGTTATGTTGGTTATTGTTTTGGAATCTGTCGGATTTCCAGAAGAATTATTGCCAATTGGTCTAGCTCTAATTTTTGCAGTCGATAGACCTCTAGACATGTGTAGAACAGTGATCAATGTTACAGGGGATGCTACGGTATCTATGATTGTTGCAAAATCCTTGGATAAATTACATGAGCCTACACCTAAAGAATGGAATGACAATTATGATGAAGCTAAGGAATAATTTTTTGATATCCCTTAAATCTTAACCAGTATACCATTAATTTTTATTACCTAAAAATATATTGATGTATATTAAAAAATCAAGCTTACAGTATTTAAAAAAATTACAGGAGAACAACAATAGAGATTGGTTTTCAAAACATAAACCTGACTTTATTGAAGCTCAAAACAATGTAAAAGACCTATACAATACCATTCGAGAAAACCTTGATAAACATGATGAAATAGAAAAATTTAAACTCTTTAGAATTTATAGAGACGTTCGATTTTCAAAGGATAAAACACCATACAAAGCTCATTTTTCTGGTTCTTTTTCACGTTTAGGAAAACACTTACGTGGAGGGTATTATCTAAGAATTAGACCTAGAGAAAGTTTTTTGGCCGGTGGTTTCTGGGAACCTAATAAAGAGGATTTATATAGGATTCGTAAAGAAATAGAGGTCGATGCTACAGAAATGAGAGATATTTTAAACGGTAAAGAATTTGTAAAGCATTTTGGAGGTACACTTCAGGGAGCAGAGTTAAAAACAGCTCCCAGAGGATTTGATAAAGAACATCCAGATATAGATTTACTTCGTAAAAAGGGCTTTGTTGCTATTAGAGAATTTTCTGACAAAGAAGTAACTTCTAATAATTTTATTGAAGAAGTAAACAATTCTTATAAGGCATTAAGGCCTTTTTTTGATTATATGAGTGATGTATTAACTACAAACCTTAATGGAGAAAGTATTCTTTAGATAAAATAATTACCTAAGTTTGTTTTTATGAGCAAGTATCAAGCAAAATTTACCGTTATAAAATCAAATATTGACCAGTTAAACCATGTTAATAATGTGGTTTATGTGGAATGGATTCAGGATATAGCTAATCAACATTGGAATCAACTAAAAGAAGGCTATGATACTTCTAATTATATTTGGGTTGTTATTAAACATGAGATTGATTATTTAGGTCAAGCACTTTTGGGCGATCAAATTGAAGCCTCAACATGGGTAGGGGAGACTGGAGGAATTAAATCTGTTCGGCATGTTGAATTTTATAAAAACCAAACACTTCTTGTTAAAGCGAAAACAACCTTTTGTTTATTAAATGCAACAAGCTTTAAACCTAGACGCATAACAGATACAATTTTAAAGATGTTAAGTCGAAAATAACGATATCTTTGTCGACTTAAATAAAGATCTGCTATGAATAGTACATTTGCATCCTTAGGCGTTCAAAAAGAATTTGTAAAATCTATCAAAGAATTAGGAATTACGAGGCCTACAGAAATTCAAGAAAAAACACTTCCTATTTTGCTAAACTCAAAGACAGATTTTATTGGTTTGGCACAAACTGGAACTGGTAAAACACTTGCTTTCGGACTACCTATTATTCAAAATATCAAAACCCAAAATAATGCTATACAAGCCCTAATTTTATCACCCACTAGAGAATTAGTACAGCAAATAAAAAGGCAATTATTTAAGTATACAAAGTATTGCAATAAAAAGATTTTTGTAGAAGCGATATATGGTGGAGAGAAGATTCATATACAAATAAAAAATATTCAAAGAACCACCCATGTTATTGTAGCAACTCCTGGACGATTAATCGACCTAATAGAACGTGGAAATATCAATTTAAAAGAAATTACAACCCTAGTCTTAGATGAAGCTGATGAGATGCTTAGTATGGGATTTAAACAAGAAATCAATAGAATTTTAAAATATACCTCTGGAAAAAGAAATACTTGGTTGTTTTCTGCCACCATGCCAGATGAAATAAAAAGAATCATTAAGACATATATGAATCCCAATGCTCATCAAATTGATATTGATAAGAATACTTTAGTAAATGCAAATATTAGCCATTGTTATGTGACAACTTCTATCAAAGAAAAAACAAATGCAATTATTAATTTTTTAGAAAAAAGAATAGCTGAGAGAGGTATTGTTTTTTGTAGAACAAAGGCAGGTACACAAAAGTTAACGAAACAATTGCAAGAAAGCGGGTTTTCTGTTGGAGCATTGGAGGGAAATATGCAACAGAAAGAGCGAGATAAAGTAATGCGTGCCTTTAAAAATAAAAGTTTACAATTTTTAGTCTCTACAGATGTTTCTGCTAGAGGAATAGATGTTATAGGATTGTCTTTTGTTATTCATCATCAATTACCAGAAAAATTAGAATACTATACACATCGAAGTGGAAGAACTGCAAGAGCAGGAAAAACAGGAATATCAATATCTTTTGTGCTTCCTAGTGAAATACAAAAAATACATCAAATTCAAAAAGAGCTTGCTATTACATTTACTAAGATTAAACATTAACAAATTGTATTTATAAAAATATGACCATAAATATTGTTAAAATAAATAAAGTGGTATTTAGCCTTTACTAAAAATGGTATTTTTACAATGAAAATCAATATATAAATTGTGCTTTATTCGAAATTAAAATATCCTCTATTATTCACTGTCTTTTTTTTGGGAAGATTTTTAATAAATGCTCAAGTAACAATAACAATTAAAGGAAGTGTTGTTGATGAGATGGGGGCTCCAATTCATAAAGCCTCCGTGTTTTTGAATAATGGTCAAGGAAGTTCTACTGTAGAGGATGGTTCTTTTGAAATCAAAGATATTATCCCAGGGTCGTATAATTTAACAGCCAGTTTTGTTGGGTTTAATTCAGAGACGAAATTTAATATTATACTTAAATCTAGAGGAAATCGTTCATTTGATTTTATACTAATACAATCATCAGAATCATTGGATGAAATAGTTGTTTCATCTAAAAACAAGATAAGCAGGGCTAAAGAAACCCCTCTATCTACTCAGTCATTATCAGCTGTTGAAATCGCAACGTACCCAGGAGGAAACAATGATGTTGTGCAAGTTGCTCAATCCTTACCCGGAGTTTCTCCTTCTATTGGTGGTTTTCGTAACGATTTAATTATTCGTGGAGGTGCGCCCAATGAAACAGTATATTATCTTGATGGTGTAGAAATTCCTAATATCAATCATTTTGCAACTCAAGGAAGTGCTGGAGGTCCAGTAGGTATGTTAAATGTTTCATTTATTAACGACGTTACTTTATCCACTTCCTCATTTGGAGCTCAATATGACAATCCATTGTCTGGTGTTTTACAATTTAAACAACGAGATGGAAATAAAGAAAGACTTACTGCAAATATTCGTGTAAGTGCAACCGATGCCGCACTTACTTTAGAAGGCCCCTTATTTAAGTCAAACAATGAGGAAGGTAATACAAGTTTTTTGCTGTCTGTTAGAAGAAGTTATTTGCAAGCTATATTTAAATTAATAGGTTTGCCAATACGTCCTGATTACTGGGATTACCAATATAAACTTTCTCATCAAATAGACAGTTATAATAACTTGTATATCATAGGTTTAGGTTCTGTTGATGATTTTTTTGTTGAACCGCCTGATGAGTATGACGAGGAAGCTCAAGCTGTTCTAGAACAAGCTCCTTTTATCAAACAAAAAACAAATTCTATCGGTGTTACATGGAAAAAAAGATTTAGAGATGGTTCTGGTTTTATGGAAACAACCATGAGTAACAATCGTCTACAAAATACGTTTACTAACTATATGAATCCTGTCAATGAAACAGGTATTTTATTTAGAAATGATGCTGTAGAATCAGAAACCAAACTCAGATTTCAACTTACTAAATTCAATAATGATTGGAAAGTATCCTCAGGATTAAATTTGCAATACTCTTTCTATACCAACAATACAATTAATAATCAAGATGCTATTTTCTATAACACCGAAATTCAATTTATTAAATACGGAATTTTTGCTAATGTAACTCGCTCTTTTTTTAATAATAAACTAGATGTTTCTCTGGGTTTTAGAATGGATGATGATAGTTTTACAACTTCTAATAATGCTTTCTCAACCTTTTCTCCCAGAGCTTCCTTTTCTTATGAGTTTTCAGAAGATTGGAGAATAAGTGCTACGGCTGGTCGTTATTTTAAATTAGTTCCTTATACAATTCTAGGTTTTAAGGACGTAAATGGAATTTTATTAAACAAAGACAGTGATTACACTCAGAGTAATCATTATGTTGTTGGCTTACAACATTATGTTAATCCTTCTGCAAGTATCTCATTAGAAGCTTTTTATAAAC
>CATISV010000165.1 GCA_949541125.1 Flavobacterium sp. SCGC AAA160-P02 | reverse complement strand
GCATTCGCCCCATATTGAACTCCCATGGAACCTTCAACAATTTCTATTTGTTGAATATCATCTAAATTTATGAGCGTTAAATCAACATTATTTCCAATCCCTTCTTCATTGATAACAGGGACATTATCAATGAGTATTTTAAAGTATTGAGCATCTAAACCAAATAGGCTCACCCCAGATTTACCTGTTGAAGTATTCGGTGTAATATTAATATTTAAAACTTGATTTAGAAGATCTGCTAAATTGTTTGCTGCTCGTTGCTCTATATCTGTTCTTTTAAGAACTTTTACCTCAAAAACAGATTTTTTTACAGATTGAGGATTGTATTGACCGGTCACGACTACTTCATCTAATTGTTCAGTAGAAGCAGTGTCTCTCTCTATTTCTCTACTTTTTTGAGAAAAAGAATAACTAAAGAAAAATAAGGAACAATACACCCAAAAATACTTTCTCATTAGTAATATTTTTTTCTATTGTTTTAAGAAATTTTTTATGCTAAAAAATAGATTGAAAAAAAATCGATTATTATTTTTATTTAGACTCATTCTATTTTATATTTGCTGCAAATATATATATTATTTTAATTCGATCTACGTAAATATTTATAATTATTTTTTTAATAAGAAAACATGAAAAAAATCACATATTTCATAATTATTTTTTGCTTTATAATTACCTCTAATGCTCAAAGCAAGAAAAAAAAAGATCAAAATGCTATTAAAGGTATGTGCGGATGTTTTGAGGTAACATTCAACTTTGCAGAAACTTTTAATTATAGTGAAGATCCTGATTATAAACCTTCAAAAACTAAAATATCTAAGGGGTTAGAATGGGCACAATTGGTTGCTGACGAAAAAGATAAAATTTCTATTCAGCACTTATTGGTTATTGGAAAAGCTCCCAACCAATTTATTGTAAAACATTGGAAACAAGATTGGCTATATGAAAATACTGACTTTTATATGTATAATGGAAATAATGTTTGGGAATATGAAAAGAAACCAATATCTGATGTAAAAAAACAATGGACCCAAAAAGTATTTCAAGTAGATGACAGTCCAAGATATGAAGGTTCTGGAAGTTGGGTTCATATTGACGGAAAGAGTTATTGGGAAAACAGAACCGATGCTCCTTTGCCTAGAAGAGAATATACCAAAAGAAGTGATTATAATATTACCCAAAGAGGTAACAGACATGAAATCACAGATTTTGGGTGGGCACATGACCAGAATAACAAAAAAATTATCAGAGAGGAAAAAAAAGATGACATCATTATTGCAGAAGAAAAAGGCTATAATACCTATGTAAGAGTGGATGATGAAAAGTGCAAAGCAGCACAAGTTTGGTGGCAAAAAAACTATGATAAATGGAGTATCGTAAGAAGTGAATGGGCTGAGGTTTATAATAGAAATAAAACTTTAAAACTTAAAAATAAAGTAGACAATAAAGTTTTATACAAATATTTATTTTCTGATGACTTCACCACAAAAGATAAAATTCATAACATCATTCACTCATTTATCAAGAAATAAAAATGTCATTAAAAAAAATTATCCTTGTTACTGTCTTATTTATTGGAGTTTCAATACATGCTCAAAAATCCAATATTTTTTTAGATAGAAATTTTTGGAAAACAAACCCAACTATAGAAGATATTGAGCAAAAAATAACTGAGGGGCATGATGTATCAGCTCTAAACTCATATGCTTTTGATGCCGTTACCTATGCTTTGTTGGAAAAAGCTGACAATAAAACAATTCGACATTTGCTTTCCAAAAAAGGAAATGGAGTCAACAAATTAACGCACGATGGTCGTACTTATATATTTTGGGCTGCCTACAAAGACAATATAGAGATGATGCGGTTTTTACTTAAAAACGGAGCTGATATGAGTGTTGTAGATAGTCATGGATATTCGTTATTAAACTTTTCAGCAACTACTGGACAATTAAATCCTAAACTATATGACTTCTGTATTGAAAATGGTGCAGATCCCAAAAAAGAAAAAAATCATGATGGAGCGAATGCCTTATTACTAGTTGCTCCTTATATTAAAGATCCTTCACTAATCGATTATTTTACCTCTAAGGGAATCAATATAGAAAGCACAGACAATGACGGAAATGGTATTTTTAATTATGCTGCCAAAGCAGGAAATATTCAATTAATTGATTATTTAATAAAAGAAGGTGTTACCTATAAAAAATTAAGTCAACAGGGAGAAAATGCTATGATTTTTGCCAGTAGAGGAACAAGGAGTAAGACAAATACCTTAGATTTTTATCATTATTTGGAAAATCTTGGGGTTTCTCCAAATGTAACTTCCAAAAATGGGGTTACACCTCTTCATGCCATCGCTTACAGAGGGAAAGACACCACTATTTTCGATTACTTTCTCTCTAAAGGCGTCAATGTAAATCAGGCCGATGATGATGGAAATACTCCTTTTATGAATGCTGCTTATATGAATGATGTTAGCATAGTAACATTGTTATCCGACCATGTAACAGATATCAACCATAAAAACAAGAAAGGGATGACTGCGTTGTCAAACGCCATTCAAAGAAATTCTATTGATGTCATAAACTTCTTATTAGAAATCGGAGCTGATGTTCATATAAGAGATAAAAAGGGAAATACTCTTTCTTATTATTTGATTAAATCACTAAGAGATAAAAATCTAGATACTTTTAAACAAAAGGTGGCGATTCTTTCTGAGAAAGGGTTTGATATTACTCAGCATCAACAGGATGGAAATTCACTTTTTCACCTTGCCGTAGAAACCAACAATGCAGATCTTGTTCAATGGGTACATTCTCATAATCTAAATATCAATACAAAAAACAATAATGGGTTGACCCCACTTCAAAAAGTGGTGATGTCAGCTAAAGATGCTAAAATGATCCAGCTTTTAGTTAGCCTTGGAGCCGATAAAACCGTTAAGACTGATTTTGGTGAAAGTACCTATGATCTAGCTTTGGAAAACGAATTATTAAGAAAAAATAATATCAATATTGAATTTTTAAAATAAGCCATGAACAGAATTAATCTTTATAAGAGTATTCTCTTTTTCTTTAGTTTTTTGTTATTGTTAGGATTTATGCCCAAACTTGAATCGACTCAATATAAGTGTTTGATTCAAATGACTAATTATACTGGAGAAGGAGCTTATATTGCTATTTCTTTATTAGATAATAAAGGGGACTATGTAAAAACATTATATGTGCATGGTGACGATGAAGATTGGTATTATGATATTACCGAGTGGTGGAAATTCCATGGTAAAAAAAGACCGGAAATAGACGCCATAACGGGAGCGACTATTAGTGGTGGAAAAAGAGCAATCACATTTATTGAAATTGAAAATGACAAGATAGATTCAGGGTATAAAATTAGATTTGAAACTGCTGTTGAGGATAAAGAATACTTTAAAGACGACGTTGAATTTGAATTAACCTCTGAAAATGTAGAAAGCAAAATTGAAGGAAAAGGCTTCATTAGATACATAAGAATGATTTCTAATAAATAGGACAAGGTAACCATGGTATTTTCTATATGGAGATTTAGTCATCTTGCTCTAGCAATTTCTTCTTTTATTTTCATTTTTATTGCAAGCGTCACAGGAATTATTTTATCTGTAGAGCCCATGTCTGAGCAGGTAAAACCTTATTCTGTAGACAATCTAGAAAAAATTTCATTAGCAAAAACTATTTCTACGCTTAAAAATGAATACGATGAAATTATTTCCATAGAAAAAGATCACAATAATTTTATCATAGGCTCTGTCATTACTAAAACCGGATCTAGTGAACGCTTTTATATCAACCCAAATACAGGAAAAAAGATTGGATCACTTATTGAAAAAGCTCCCATATATAAGTTTGCAACGAATTTACACAGATCATTATTTTTAAAAACTACAGGAAGAATTATTATTGGGATTGTTTCCTTTTTACTTCTATTAATTGCCGTTACGGGCTTGCTTTTAATAATTAAAAGGCAGGGGGGAATTACAAAAATTTTCTCTAAAGTAGTCAATGAAGATTTTTATCAATATTATCATGTTACGCTTGGCAGATTTAGTTTACTTCCTATAATTATTATAACGATTACTGGAGTTTATTTATCATTAGAAACGTTTTCATTCTTCCCTAAAGAAGAAATTACACACCAAATAAAATTAGTAGATGATAACAATACTAAAATAAAAACTACTGAATTTGAAGTTTTTAGAAACACTCCCCTAAAAAAATTAAAAATTCTTGAATTTCCATTTTCAAAAGATGATCAGGATTATTTTTATCTCAAATTAAAAGACCGGGAAATTGTTGTTCATCAATACTCTGGAATTGTATTAAGTAATGTACAATATCCTTTCTTTGCCCTGGCATCTTCGCTTAGTTTATTTCTTCATACTGGAAGAGGGAGCTTTTTTTGGTCATTGGTATTATTACTTTCTTCGGCTTCAATTCTATTTTTTATCTTCTCTGGTTTTGCAATGACCTTTCAAAGGAGGAAAAATAATAAGCCTATTCCCATTAATATTTTTGATAAAACAATTGCTGAATATGTCATTTTAGTGGGTTCAGAAACAGGAAATACCTATCAACTCGCAAACCTTCTTTTTGATGCTCTTAACAAAGCACAGAAAAAAGTATTTATCACTGATTTAAATCAATATACAAGCTTTAAAAATCTAAAACACTTATTTGTATTAACCTCAACCTATGGAAAAGGAGATGCTCCTACAAATGCGAACACATTTTTGCAAAAATTGAATGCGATCCCCCTATCTCAAAAGGTGAATTTTTCTGTAGTTGGTTTTGGTTCTTTGGCCTATCCTGACTATTGTCAATTTGCCATAGATATCAATAATACTTTGTTAGAAAAACTAAATTTTAAACAAACGGTTCCTCTACATAAAATACACAATCAGAATTTTAATGATTTTTTAACATGGGCGAATACCTGGAGTAAAGAGACCAAAACTCCTATTGAATTAAAAGAAATACAAGAAGTTCCAAAAGATGTAGTTCCCTTTAAAGTTGTCAATAGGTCTCATGTAAATGACGATCAGACCTTCCTACTTAAATTAAAATCTACCAATAAAGAAGCTTTTAAATCAGGGGATCTTCTTGAAATTTATCCCAAAGAAGAAACCAAGGCACGCCAATACTCAATTGCTGCTATGAATAATGAAATTTTATTGAGTATTAAAAAACATACTCATGGGGTTTGTTCTACTTATTTAAGTGACATAAAAAAAGGGGGGACTTGTTACGGAAGGATTCAAAAAAATAAGACCTTTCATTTTCCTAATCGCTGCAAGGAAGTAATCCTTATTTCCAACGGAACCGGAATTGCTCCTTTTTTAGGGATGATTCATGAAAATACGAAATGCATTAAGACTCATTTATTTTGGGGAGGTAGAAATAAATCTTCCTATAATTTGTATCGTGATCTGGTAACAAAAGCCATTCAAAACAAACAACTTAAGAGTGTAAACATTGCCTATTCTAGGGAATCTACAGAAAAAAAATACGTTCAACACTTGATTGAAGAAAACCCTCGTATGATAGAAAGGGTTTTATCACAAAATGGAGTCATCATGATTTGTGGATCAATCGTTATGGAAAGTGACGTTAAAGAGGTTTTGGACTCCATAACCGTATCGAAATTAAATTCTAAGCTAAGTAAATTTTCTAATCAAATTAAATCAGATTGTTATTAAAAATTAAAGAGAATGTGTAATCATATAAAAACAATAGCAAAAGGAAAGAGTGGAGAGTTAACAGTTTGTACAAATTGTCATCATTATCACTTAACCTTTAATAATATCTTTTTTGACTTCACTAAAAAAGAGTTTTTTCAATTTAAAAAATATATTTTCCAATTAGACACAGAATATTGGAATGAAAATTATCCTTGTACAAAAGTAAAAAGAAACATTCCGGTACCCACCCTGCAAGAAAATCTGGTCTTATTATTTAATCAACAGGAAATAGAAGAATTAAAAAATTTGTTTTCTTCTCAATTCTATCAACAATACCAAAGAATTAACGCAGAAGAAATTGATTATTTATTAATTGATAATTGATGATTTTATATAATGGTTTTGCCTATGAGTAGTTGCGAGGATTTTCAGACGAAAGCGAGAACAAGCAATTACTTATAGCCATTGTTAGGCGTAGTTTTTATTTATCATTGTATCACTATTTTCGTTGTCTAACCTATAAATTACTCGCAATCTCTTGCAAGCGTTTCATTGATTTCATCAAGTCAGAGGTATTCAAGTCATTATTAATATTCTTAGGTGAGTTACCAATGTGATTACTAAAGTAATTGTCAAAATAAAGCTTAATAACCTTGTTTTCTTCTTCAATCATTTCTTCAGTTACTGGGATTTCTACTAATTGAAATGCTGTAGACAGTTTATCTGTCAAAACAATTTTTCTTTTTCTGCTAATTCTTTGTTTAAATTCTTGTTTAAGCCAATCGTTTAAATAGGAGTCATCGTCATATGTACAGCCAAAATCTGAATCTCTTGTCACAAGAATTATATGCTTTCCAGTCTGTTCTGCACAATCGATAATCCACTCCCAATTAACTGCATCTCCAATTGAGTTGTCAGATTTTTTTCTTGGTGGATAACCTAATATGAATCGTTTCTTCGCAAGACTCCTTACTTTAAACCTCTTCTTATTTTGTCTATTCAGATTTATGTTTGACTTGTGTTTAAATAACTTATCTAAAGACTTGTAAACAGGATCGTGATAAACTGGATTTTTTAAGATTTTTTCAATTCGCTCCTTTAGTTTTTTTTGTTTTTTCTGTATTTCTTTTCGAGCTTTTTGAATCATTTCAACTGCTTTGGCGTCAGATAAAATTACTGGCACACTTACTTTTTCATTTCCAATCTTTTTAATTTCTGAAATACTCTTTAATATTACAGATTGTCTATTTGTCTTAAACTCCATTTCCACTTGACTCGAAGTAATTATTAAGTCAAGGTGATTTTCGATTTCTTCAAGGTACTTCATAGAAACATTTGACTTTTTTATTCTGTAGAAGTCCAATAAAATATTTGTGTCTATAAAAATTAAAGCGTCTAATATTTCTTTTTTTCTCGCCATTCTGGGTTTAAATTATGACCAACAAAGACTAAATCTCTCTGTTGTCTATCTCTCTTTTTTTAATTGGGGGTTCGGTTTTTATTATCAGCCTGTTGGTTCTCTAAAAACCATCTAAATGGATTCTTGTTTTTACAAGAGCATATCACTATATAGTATCAATCTCTGTTGGAAGCCGTTTTCATTCAGTAATATTTTCAATTCCTGTTAAAAATCCCAGGTTAGATTTAGTAAAAAATATCTTGGTAATAAGTTACTTCTGAATATTGTTGTCGATATATCTGATGTCTGTACTTGTTCATAATTCTTTTCATTAGTAATGTTTTTCATCATAAAACTCGCTCCCCATTTTTTACTTTTTGACCTGTATCTTAAAATTGCATCCAAAAAGAAAAACTGCTCATCGGGTTTTTCAGTATTAGGTAAATAATAATCTGATGAAACAATAAAAAACCATTTTTTACTCGGTTTAAAAATGAATTTGAAAGTATTCTGCATGGACTTATTGATGAATGCTGATTGATTTTCGTTTTTAGAATTAGAATATTGATAAGCAAATGTGTTTTCAAAATTTACAGGTATTTCAAATGCTGTTTTCCAAAAAATTGAATTACTTAAAAATTGATTTTTGTTTTGTCTTAAATCTGAATTATTGACAATATTTCTAAAGTTTGAAGTGGAATAATTACTTGTTAGCTTTAATGTCGATTCAATAAAAGGAATGTATTTTGAAACTTGCATATTCATATTCCAATTACTATTGTCTTGTGGCAGAAAGAAGTATTCTATTTGAGTAGTATTTTCTGTTATGTTTTGATTGGTAAAGAAGTTTCCTGTTGATTTATGAAAACTCACATTTGCATTGAACTGAAAGTGATTGTATAAATCATTATTAAAGTACAACATGCTATATCTTTGACTGTTTTGTAATTCTAAACTTGGCAAATTACTAATGGTCGTTCGGTTATTTATCAAAACTTGATTTAAGAAAAAATATTGTTCTGCATTGGTGTTTTGATTGTAACCTAAATTAGCTGATAAAAAAGAAACAGAATTAAGAATATATTTTAATTTTAAGGTTGGTTCAAAAACAAAACCTACAGTTTCCTTCTCATTTTCTAAATTTTGTTCTAAATTTTGGCTTAACATACAAATGGAATATGATGGTGAAATTTGCCATTTCCCACGATTAAAATTATACACTCCTGTATTAAAAATATTACTTTGAGAATAATTGAAGTTGTTTTCTGAAATTATATCATTTGAATTAAATAATCTCGAAGCAAATGGCGAATAATTTAAATTAGCACCTATTGAAAATGTATATTTATCTCTTTTTCTAGAACCTAAATACGTTGCTTTTCCTTCAAGAAAGGTTCTTTGGAAGTGACTATTTTGGGTGTCATTTAAAACATTAATGTTAAATATAGATGGTGTTATACTAAAAGTCTGAGGTAAATCATTAAACGAATAAAATAAAGAAATTTGCATAGCTTTCTCATCAGATAGCTTTTTTGTCCAAAGTAAATCTTGTTTTAGATAAAAATCTTCAGTATTTAAAAAAGTTGAAAACTCATCGGTCTGATTTTGAACCAAAGTAGTTGGTGTTTCAATGTTTTCTTGTCGTAATCTTAAATTATATTCTAATAATGAGTTTTTTGAAAGGTTATATTTTATTTCAATATCACCAAGGTATTGCTGTGGTTTTTTGGTGATAAAAGTATTGTCTGTTGTGGTAAATATTTCATTATTTATCTGAAAATTATTCTTAAACAATTGATTGGTAGTAATTATGTCTTGAAGATAATATAGATTTGTTTTGATACTTAGTTGTGGGTTCAATTTAAAAATTGCGTTATAATTACCAAAAAACTGATTGTTTATATTCGCTCTTCTATCTTCTAGCAAATTAGAAAAACGTGTTTCTGGTATAATTTTTTCTGCAAAATAATTTTGTTCTTTTTGTTGTTCAAAATTAAAACCAAAATAATCAAATGGTGCTTGATTTACCCCAATATTGTTATACGATAAAGTAGCAAAAGATTTATAAGTTTTAGTTATACCTAAAATATTTGAAGCAATATTAAAGGTTTGGTTGCCGAAATCAAAGAAACCACTACCAAAATCTAAATTACCAGAAATATCGACTTTTGTTTTTTTTAATTTTAAATTTAAAGATACTTTTCCTCCTTGCTTTATGCCTTTAAGCATTAGGTTTTCAGAGTAATTATCTATGGCTTCAATTTGTTCCACCATATCTACATTTATATTTTTAGTTCCCAGTGTATAATTGAATCCAAATAAATTATCCCCATCTAATGTAACCGTTTCAATAGATTTACCCTTGTATTTTATTTCTCCTGATTGTTGACTAAGTTCAACACCAGGTAATTTACTAATAACCTCATCAATTTTTCTTTCACTACCATCAATATATCGAGATACATTAAAAGAAATTGTATCTTCCTTAATTTCAAAACTCCTTTTCTTTCCTATTACTACAATTTCCTCAAGTTCATATTCTTTCATTTTGATCAAAATAAAATTATAAGAATAAATCTTATCTTTTTTTGGTTTATCAATAGTTAAAGTTTGTTCATTATAACCTTCAGCTTTTACAACAATAAATAACTTATTATAATTTTTTTTTAACTTCTTTTGAAAAGTACCATTTCTTGTAATTACAAATTCTTTTGTATTTTGTAAATCATTAAATTCTTTGAATAAGATTGACGCATTCAAGGGTTTGTTATAATCAGAAGATACTGTTCCTTTTATGGTTTGAGAAGATAAACTATAAAAGTTTAAAAAAGTAAGCAAAAAATAAGTATAATACAATTTTATCATTCGCAGAATTTCTCAATTACATTATCAGTATTAGTACTATATATTTCCAAACCTATATTAGAAGGCAAACGAGTCCTCATTTCTTTAACTCTTTGTTCTAATCTATCAATCCGAATTTTGTTAAATTCGGATTGGCTTATACTTTCCTTACTGTCCAATTCGTCCAAAATATCATCTTGCTTTATTTTTGAATATTTACTTGAATTTAACTCAATACTTTTTGCTTGCATAAATAAATTTTGCCCATTGCTAAATTCTAAAATCAAACCCGGTAAATCATTTAATTTCCAAGGACCAAAAGAAGATGGTATTTTATCCGTATAATATGCAGTATATTCCCTGCCTCTAAAAAATCTTTTTGCCTGATTACAACTATATCCCAAAATATTTTTTTTGACGTTAGTTATTCTCCAATCTGTGGTCTTACAACTATCTGTAAGATTGTCTATTATTATACTATCTTTAATATGAAATTTTTTATTGAAAATAAAATCTTTAATTAAAAACTCTTTATCGATTAAAGAATAATAGTAAATCAGATTTTCTTTTTCTAATATTTTTATATTGTTTGACTCATCTTCAAATCTATAATTAGCTTCAAAGGATTTTTTGTATATGAAAACGGAAAAATCACTTCTAAAATACAGATCTGCTTCAAATTTTTCATTGAATTCTACTATATCGTAACTAACTTTATTTGTTTTTTGACTAAAAACAGATGTGTAGTTTAATGAGAACAACAGTAGAAAAACTAGAGGGGAAATGCCCCCTCTAGTTCTATTAAATATAGCTTTCATAACTATTCTATTCCTAGACTATCCCTGATTATGTGCTTTACTCCTTCCCATGCCTCTTGACAAGTATCAGCCGTAACACTAAAATCTACACTAGCTCCTGCGTAAGATACACTACCGCTTATTGTACAGTCGATCAACATAAGGTCGGACAATGTGCTTTCTAACATAGAAGAAGTTGTAGGGAAGGTAACCTCAAAGCTTCCATCTTGAGATTTTACAGTAAGTGTAATGCTCTCTTCGGTTACATTTTCATAAACTATTTCTACTTGACTAGTGTTTGCAAAAGCAAACGTTCCAACTAGCATAAACGCTAGTGCAAAAAATATTTTTTTCATTTTTTTTAAATTTATGCCCCATTATATGGTCTTGAGCGGTTAGTTTTCGACCTTGTAAAAATCATTCAATTCAACATTTTGTTTACTCCTAGATAGGTTCAATCTCAATCAAGTGAGTGGCTTTGGTCATTTCATAACATGACTCTTTCTTTTTCTGAACCGATAATTTTTAACCTAATGTTTTCCTTAAATGGCCCCTAACAAAGACTAAATCTCTCTGTTGTGTATCTCTCTTTTTTTAATTGGGGGTTCAGTTTTTATTATCAGCCTGTAGATTCGCTAAAAAGTACCTAAACGCGCTTCTTATTTTTGCAAGAGATTTTTTACTGTGTATCCATCTCTGTTGCTGTCCAACATTGCTAGCTATAAAGCCCATTGAACAAGTTGAGTTGGTTCAATTTTGTGCTTTACTATATTAAAAACTTTAAATTGGAGGCAATTTTTAAGATAAAAGTACAGCATAACAGACTGCTTGTCAATACCCTTAAGTAGTGAAATTTTTAACCCCTTAATTTTGGGTATTTTGCCATGATTTAATTATGAAAGGTCAAGAACTCTATACTTCTTTAAGAAGAAAAAAACCTCAACATACAGATTAAAGTATGTTGAGGTTTTAATTTGTACAGGCGGAGAGACTCGAACTCTCACACCTTGCGGCACTAGATCCTAAGTCTAGCGTGTCTACCAATTCCACCACGCCTGCAAATCAACTAAAATTTTTAGTTTTGGTTTGCAAATATAAACATTCGTCTTAAATCGCAAAGTGCTTTTGTTGTAATTTTAGTATTTTTGATTTCTTCTAAAATCAAATAATGTCTGACATAAAAAATTATATCGAAGCCCATAAAGATCGTTTTATCGATGAGCTCATAGAACTCTTAAAAATTCCCTCTATAAGTGCAGATCCAGCCTTTAGTAAGGATGTTTTAAAGACAGCTAAGGCCGTAAAAAACAGCTTAGAAAAAGCTGGTTGCGAATTAGTAGAAATTTGTGAAACTCAGGGATATCCCATCGTATATGGAGAAAAAATGATCGATGCAAAGTTACCAACTGTATTGGTCTATGGTCATTATGATGTGCAACCAGCAGACCCTCTACACTTGTGGGATTCTCCTGCATTTGAGCCCATTATCAAAAAAACAGATATTCATCCAGAGGGAGCCATTTTTGCTCGTGGTTCTTGTGATGACAAAGGTCAAATGTTTATGCATGTCAAAGCTCTAGAGTACATGACTAAAACTGGAAATCTACCGTGTAATGTAAAGTTTATGATTGAAGGTGAGGAAGAAGTAGGTTCAGAAAATTTAGGATGCTTTGTCAAACAAAACCAACAAAAATTAGCGAATGACATCATTTTAATTTCTGATACTGGAATGATTGCAAACGATATCCCTTCCATCACAACTGGACTAAGAGGTCTAAGTTATGTTGAAGTAGAAGTTACAGGGCCCAACAGAGATTTACATTCAGGTTTATATGGCGGAGCTGTGGCAAACCCTATCAATATTCTTACAAAAATGATTGCCTCATTACACGATGAAAACAATCATATTACCATCCCTGGCTTTTATGACAAAGTAGAAGAACTATCACAATCAGAGCGCGATGAAATGGCCAAAGCTCCATTTTCTCTAGACAATTATAAAAAAGCATTAAATAT
>CATISV010000164.1 GCA_949541125.1 Flavobacterium sp. SCGC AAA160-P02 | reverse complement strand
TCCGATGATTATTGGTTCTCGGTAAATCTAGTCGATAGAAATGGAAGCGTCAGAAATAGAAAAGGAAACTTCTCACTGATAAGAAGGTAGAAATAATAAATATAAACTTTTGCAGTTGTATTTGGAGTAGATTTTAAATGTATTTAAAGTAAAATCACACCTGTTCCGTTCTCTTTTGCATAAGATATTATCCCTTTGTGAATAGTAATTCCTGTAGCAATATCTTTTTTCAACAACAATCCACCGTCCATATCAACATAATCTAGTAAAGGTAATAAATGAGCTATTGCAGATATTCCAACTGTAGACTCTGTCATACAGCCAACCATGGTTTTTAATCCCAAAGCTCTTGCCTTTTCAAGCATTCTTTTTGCCGGAGTTAATCCTCCGCATTTAGATAATTTTACATTAACTCCATGAAATAGACCTATACATTTTTCTATATCAGATTCTACAATACAACTTTCATCTGCTATAATTGGTAATGCTGACTTCTCAAATACTTTTTTTGCACCTTCAACATCATTTGCCGCTAAAGGCTGTTCTAAAAATTCAACTCCTAAATCTTTTAATTTAAAAGAATTCCCTATTGTTTCTTCAGCTGTCCATCCACAATTGGCATCAATTCTAAAAACGGCATCTGTATGTTTTCTTAACTCTGTTACAATTCCGATATCGTTTTTAGTACCAAGTTTAATCTTATAAATAGGCCAGGGTAATTCTTGCATTTTTGAAACCATTTTCTTAATTGAATCAATGCCAATTGTATAATCTGTCACTGGATTATTAGTAATGTCTAATTGCCAATAATCATATAATTTTTTCCCAGCTCTTTTGGTGTAAAAATCATTATATGCAATGTCGATCGCACTTAGAGCAAACTTATTTTCTTTGAAATATGGAGCTATTTTATTCCAAAAACTTGCAGGTTTTTCATTGGATGATGAACAAATCAATTCTTGGTTTTTAGAAATTATGTTTGTTAAGTTTTCCATAGTAATATTGTAATATGGATTGGTAGTAGTTTCTCCATACCCGCTATAAGTCCCATCGGTAAGTTCAACCACTAGTGAAGGTTGAAAATCTTCAGATTTTCTTGAGATGGTAAATGTATGTTTTAACTCTAAGTTAAATGGATGTATGCAGAGTTTCATAAAGTTTTTTTAGAATAAAAGACAAATTTATAGATATATTTGGAAAAATTAAATTTTAAAATATATGCCATTAGTTACTCCACTATCTGTTGATTATGATTTAGAAACAAAGGAATTGGCAGAATTTTTTAATGAAACTCTTGGGTTTTGTCCAAATTCTGTGTTAACAATGCAACGTAGACCGGCTATTTCAAAAGCATTTATAAATTTAAATAAAGCAGTGATGTCAAATGAAGGTAGAGTAACTTCTGCTTTAAAAAGAATGATTGCTTGGGTTTCAAGTAATGCTACAGGTTGTAGATATTGTCAAGCGCATGCCATTAGAGCAGCAGAACGTTATGGAGCAGAACAAGAACAGTTGGATCATATCTGGGAATACAGAACACATTCTGCCTTTACAGAAGCAGAAAGAGTCGCTTTAGATTTTTCATTAGCAGCAAGTCAAGTTCCCAATAATGTTGACGAAAAAATAAAAAAAAGACTCTATACATATTGGGACGAGGGAGAGATTGTAGAAATGTTGGGAGTTATTTCTCTATTTGGATATTTAAACCGCTGGAATGATTCTATGGCAACTTCTATAGAGAAAGGAGCAGTGGAGTCTGGAAATCAATATTTACGAAAAAATGGCTGGTTAAAAGGAAAGCACCAATAATTTATTAATCCATAAAATTCTACCCTGTAGTTTTCAAGGCATTTTTTTCATATTCATTGTGGATTAAAATAATAATTAACCCATATACAACAGCAGAGACAATTAAAATATTACTGATTAAACCGGATGTGCTGAAGGACATTCTAATCAAAATAGTAGAAACAATAAATCCTGAATTTCGTATTATTTTATGAAATTTATCGGTATAGAAAAATGAAATTAAAAGTAAAATAACATCGATTAAAATTAAGATTGTAAAAAATTGATCAAAAAATAAACTATTAATACTATCAAAAGAAGGGATAATTTTTGAATTTATATAAAATCCACCTAACCAATTTATTAAGGTATACAAGGCCATGATAAAAAATAATGGAACTAAAATCAACGCAATCATCTTTTTCTTTTCAATAAATTTTGCAATGTTCAGATTTGTAGGTTTATATTTTTGATATTTAAGTTTCCCTTGTTTTTGAAATTGAAAAATTAAATAGAATAGTAAGAGTGATGCAACCAAATCATAAGTAAATTGAACATCGCCCCCTATACTAAACCAATCTGTTGATAATTCCAAAGAGGCTAAATCTTTAAATAATTTTCTAATTATAATAAGTGTAATAATTTCATACTGTTTCGTTATATACGTTGTAAATGATCTAGGAAGATAATAGATTAATAAGTATACCTCATATATAAGTATAAAAGAAAATGGGGTATAAATTGCAGAGATTGGGTTTTCAAAAAATCCAGAATTCACAAAAAATATATTGCCAAATAATTTGTTGATATATATTATCGATAAGTGAATTAAAAAACTAGAAATTGCAATATATAATATTATTTTTTCTACTTTATTTTGTGTATTTTCTGAAAGCAGCTTATCAAATACAGATAGTAAAATATTTTTTTTTAAAATCATTTAGATTCTTTTCTTTATTTTTTATAAAATTAAAAATAATTTTTTAAAGACTATTTTTTCCCCTCTACTACTATAACAAATTCACCCTTTGGAGGTTTTTTTGAATAGTAAACGAGTACTTCATTTATTGTTCCACGTCGAGTTTCTTCATAGAGTTTGGTTAGTTCTCTTGAAATAGAAACCAACCTATTTCCTCCAAAATGGCTAGCAAATTGAGTTAGTGTTTTTATCAATTTATGAGGACTTTCATAAAAGACCATAGTTCGTTTTTCCTCAGACAATTCCAATAAACGAGATTGACGTCCTTTTTTTAGAGGTAAAAAACCTTCAAAAACAAAACGATCGTTAGGAAGACCAGAATTTACTAAAGCAGGTACAAAAGCAGTTCCTCCAGGCAAACATTCTACATCAATATTGTTTTGAATACAAGCTCTAGTTATTAAAAATCCAGGATCAGAGATTGCAGGAGTTCCTGCATCAGAGATTAAGGCACAGGTTTCTCCATTTTCAATTCTCTCTAGGATCCCATTTATAGAACGATGTTCATTGTGCATATGATGGCTATGCATCGGCGTCGTAATTTCAAAATACTTCAACAATTTGCCACTGGTTCGTGTGTCCTCCGCTAGGATAAAATCCACTTTTTTTAGCACCGAAATCGCTCTAAGTGTCATGTCTTCTAAATTTCCAATGGGCGTAGGGACTAAATATAATTTCATTATTAGATTGATTCATAGGTTTCTACGGTAATATCCGCTAAAACATCACCAGTATGTTTTGTACTTAAAGGCTCAAACAATAATAAATGCGTTTCTTCTTTTGCGATAGGTTTATGCTCTACTCCCTTAGGAACGATATAAAACTCTCCTTCATTTAAAACAACTTTTTTGTCACGAAATACTAATTCTAATTGCCCTTTGATCACAAGAAATAACTCATCTTCATCGTCGTGTTTATGAAACACAAATTCTCCTTTAATCTTAGCCAATAAGATCTGTTGCCCATTGAGTTCTCCAATTTTTTTTGGAGTCCAATGAGCTGTAAAAAGTTTGAGTTTTTCCTGAATATTAATAACCTTGCTCATTGTGCAAATTTACAAAAGTTAATTTAGGAAGTTTTTAATGATTGAAACTAGATCTTTTTATTCCTTATTTTTTACTGTGTGAAAAGGTATATTTATATATTTAGCCATTTTTAAAATAAAATTCCACTATTTAAAGAACTTGGAGATATTTAAATAGAAATGAAATTAGTAAACCATTGTTATTGGTTGGATTTGATTAAATTTGCAACTAAGAGATCATATGTCGTTTTTCACAACGCATGGAAATTGTTCTTGTAAGACAAGAAATCAAGTAGAGTCATTTTATAAAACAAAAATATTTCCGTTTATCTAGATTGATAATTTAGGGATCGATATAACACTAAACAATGTATAGAACACACTCTTGTGGAGCATTAAGAGCCTCACATATCAATACAGAAGTAACTCTAGCAGGTTGGGTCCAGAAGTCTAGAGATAAAGGATTCATGATTTGGGTAGATCTACGAGATCGATATGGAATCACGCAATTAATTTTTGATGAAGAAAGGACATCTGTTGATTTAATGGAGAAAGCAAGAAGCTTAGGTCGTGAGTTTGTAATTCAAGTACATGGAGTTGTCATTGAAAGAGAGTCTAAAAATGAGAATATAAAAACAGGTTCTGTAGAAGTTTTGGTTACTGAATTAATAATTTTAAATGATTCAAAAACACCTCCTTTTACTATAGAGGATGATTCTGACGGAGGAGAAGATCTTCGAATGAAGTATCGCTATTTAGACATACGAAGAAACCCTGTGAAAGAGAACTTATTGTTCCGTCACCAGGTATCTATGGAAATACGAAAATA
>CATISV010000163.1 GCA_949541125.1 Flavobacterium sp. SCGC AAA160-P02 | reverse complement strand
CAGCAGTTGGGAAATACGTTCCTGATTACATTTTAACAAATAAAGAGCTAGAAACTCTCGTTGATACGAATGATGATTGGATTACTACAAGAACAGGTATCAAAGAAAGAAGAATCTTACAAGAACCCAATCAAGGGACTTCATTTATGGCAATCAAGGCTGCCAAGGATCTATTAGCTAAATCAAATATAAATCCAGAAGAAATAGACGTCGTTATTGTTGCTACAGCAACACCTGATTTACCTGTTGCAGCGACTGCTGTATTTACAGCCACAGAAATTGGAGCAATAAATGCGTTTGCTTATGATTTACATGCAGCATGTTCCAGTTTTTTGTATGGAATGTCTACAGCAGCTGCCTATATAGAATCTGGAAGATATAAAAAAGTCTTATTAATTGGAGCTGATAAAATGTCATCAATCATTGATTATACAGATAGAGCAACTTGTATCATTTTTGGCGACGGTGCAGGAGCTGTTCTTTTTGAACCTTCAAAAAACGGCTTTGGAATACAAGATGAATATTTAAGAAGTGATGGTCTTGGTAGGGAATTTTTAAAAATAGAAGCAGGAGGATCAATACTTCCTACTTCGCTAGAAACTGTGAAAAATGGCCAACATTTTGTTCATCAAGAAGGGAAAACCGTCTTTAAATTTGCTGTTTCTAATATGGCTGATGCTGCTGAGAAAATGCTCAAAAGAAATAATCTTACTAATGATGATGTAAATTGGTTGGTTCCACACCAAGCAAATAAGAGAATTATTGAAGCTACAGCAAATAGAGTAGATCTAGAATCTTCAAAAGTAATGATGAATATTCACAAATATGGGAATACTACATCAGCTACCTTACCTCTTCTTCTTGCAGATTACGAAGACCAGTTAAGGGAAGGTGATAATTTAATATTTGCCGCATTTGGTGGTGGTTTCACTTGGGGAGCCATCTACTTAAAATGGGCTTATAATTCATAAAATAAAACAACTAAAACAACGCATAATGAACATCAAAGAAATCCAAAGCCTTATCAAATTTGTTGCCAAATCTGGTGCTAGTGAGGTTAAATTAGAAATGGAAGACATAAAAATTACTATTAAAACAGGTTCCGAAAAAACTGAAGTTTCTTATACGCAACCTGCCCCAATAGCAACAGTTCCTCAAATTGTGCAGGCAGCTCCTATACTACCGGTCTCAAATGAAGTCTCTGAAACTACAAAAAAAGCAACAGAGACTATTGATGAGTCTAAATACCTAGTAATCAAATCCCCTATTATTGGTACTTTTTACAGAAAACCAGCACCTGATAAACCTTTATTTGTAGAGGTTGGTAAAAATATTAATGTTGGTGATACAGTTTGTATCATTGAAGCAATGAAACTTTTCAATGAAATTGAATCTGAAGTTTCAGGGACCATTGTAAAAATTCTTGTAGAGGATTCTTCACCTGTAGAATTTGATCAGCCATTATTCTTAGTAGACCCATCTTAATAATTTTTTAGAAAGATTTAATCATAATCTGATCGATCTGATCAAGCATAAAACGATACAAGTATGTTTAAAAAAATATTGATTGCAAATAGAGGTGAAATCGCTCTTAGAGTTATTAGAACCTGTAGAGAGATGGGAATAAAAACCGTTGCTGTCTATTCAACTGCTGATTCAGAAAGCTTGCATGTAAAATTTGCTGATGAGGCTGTATGCATAGGCCCACCTGCAAGTACAGATTCTTATCTAAAAATGTCAAATATTATTGCTGCAGCAGAAATAACAAACGCAGATGCAATTCATCCAGGCTACGGTTTCCTATCTGAAAATGCTAAATTTTCTGCATTATGTGAAGAACACAGTATCAAGTTTATTGGTGCCACTGCAGAAATGATTGACAAAATGGGGGATAAAGCCTCAGCAAAAGCAACAATGATTGCTGCAGGCGTTCCCTGTATACCAGGTTCTGAAGGAATCATCGAAAATTTTGAGGAATGTAAGAAGCTAGCTGCTGAAGCAGGTTACCCTGTGATGTTGAAAGCTACCGCTGGTGGAGGTGGAAAAGGAATGCGAGCTGTTTGGAAAGCCGAAGATTTACAAAATGCCTGGGATTCGGCGCGTCAGGAAGCAAAAGCATCTTTTGGAAATGATGCCATGTATTTAGAAAAACTTATTGAAGAACCTAGACATATAGAAATTCAAATCATTGGAGATTCTTTTGGTAAAGCCTGTCATTTATCTGAAAGAGATTGTTCTGTTCAAAGACGTCATCAAAAACTGACGGAAGAAACTCCCTCTCCTTTCATGACTGAAAAATTGAGAGATAAAATGGGAAAAGCAGCGGTAAAAGCGGCAGAATATATTAAATATGAAGGTGCTGGAACTGTGGAGTTTCTGGTTGACAAACACAGAAACTTCTACTTTATGGAAATGAATACTCGTATACAAGTAGAACATCCAATTACAGAGGAGGTCATTAATTACGATTTAATTAGAGAACAGATTCTAGTTGCTGCAGGTGTTCCAATTTCAGGAAATAATTATACACCAAAATTGCACTCTATAGAATGTAGAATAAATGCTGAAGACCCACATAATAATTTCAGACCATCACCAGGAAAAATTACAACCTTTCATGCTCCAGGTGGTCATGGGATACGTTTAGACACCCATGTTTATTCTGGATATATGATTCCGCCAAACTATGATTCGATGATTGCAAAACTTATTGTAACAGCTCAAACTAGAGAAGAAGCTATCCATAAAATGAAAAGAGCACTTGACGAATTTATCATTGAAGGAGTTAAAACAACCATTCCTTTTCATAGACAATTGATGGATCATCCTGAGTATGCCTCTGGAAATTATACCACTAAATTTATGGAAAGTTTTACAATGGAATCTTAAGTATTTATTTTATTTAAAATAAACAATTTAAAGAAAGGATCTTTTTTAGATTCTTTCTTTTTTTAATTTAAAACTTAAATTTGATTAATTAACCAGTATTACCTCGGAAATGGGCAAATTAATGAAGGTTATTTTCACAACAGATCCAAAACAATAAATATTATTTCTTAAAATAAAAAAGGACAAGTTTATAGGACTTGTCCTTTTTTTGTAAGGCAAAATTGACCGTTTTAAAATGCAGAAATTCCAGTGATGTCCCTACCAGTTATTAAAGTGTGTATCTCGTCTGTCCCTTGATATGTTATAAGGGTTTCTAAGTTAAATAGATGTCTCATTATTGGATACTCTCCAGTAATACCCATGCCTCCCAAAATTTGTCTAGCTTGCCTAGCAATATTATAAGCAACCTCAACATTATTTCTCTTCGCCATAGATATTTGCTCGAATGTGGCTTTATCTTTATCCATAAGTTTTCCAAGTCTCCATGACAATAACTGACATTTTGTAATTTCAGTAATCATATAAACTAACTTTTTTTGGATAAGCTGATTTGAACCAATTTTTTTTCCAAATTGGGTTCTTTCATTCGCATAATTTAATGCAATTTCATAACACTCCATTGCAATTCCCAAAGCACCCCAAGCAACTGCGTAACGAGCGATATTAAGACTTTTTAATGCAGGTTTAATAGAACATGATTTATGTAACATTAAGTTCTTAGGAACTTTGGCGTCATGTAATATAAGTTCCCCCGTTTCAGATGCTCTAAAAGACCATTTCCTTTCAATTTTTGAAGTTGTAAAGCCTGGCGTTTCTCTTTCTACCAAAAAACAAGCATATCCATCTTCTTTTGATCTGGCCCAAACCACAGCAATATCACAAAAGGGTGCATTACCTATCCACATCTTAGAACCGTTTAATAAATAACAGTCATCTAATTCTATATAGGTCATGTCCATAGAAGATGGATCAGAGCCATGATTGGGTTCGGAAAGTCCAAAACTACCAACTAATTCTCCTCTGGAAAGTTTATTTAAATAGGTTTGTTTTAATTCATCACTTCCAAATGTATAGATTGTATTCATAACAAGCGATGTTTGTATTGAGCAAAAAACTCTAACGGAAGAATCACCTCGTTCAAGCTCTTGCATCATCAATCCATAGGATATATAATCTAGTGAAATACCCCCATATTTTTCAGGAAAAATTGATCCAAATCCTCCAACATCTGCTAACAATTTTATCAACTCTTTTGGGAAGGATGCATTAAAATTAGAGTCTTCAATTATGGGAGAAACATTTTCTTTTACCCAATCTCTAATTGAATCACGGACTAGCTTTTGCTCTTCATTTAAGAGTGCATCAATATCATAATAATCGGGAGATTTATTGTTCATTTATTTTTTTTTAAATCTACTTATTTAAAATCAAAATATAAAAATAAAACCAATTTTATTATTATCTTAGTCTATAAACATAAAAAACTAATTTAAAATGAAAAAAACTTGTATTTCTCTTTTATTTATGATTTCTATTATTTTTTTTACTCCATCTGTTTTTTCACAAACAGTAACTGATATTGATGGTAACGATTATCCTACCAAGAATTTTAATGGAAATGTATGGACTGTTGAAAATGCTAATATGGAAAAGTATAGTGATGGCACTCCAATACCTCAAGTAACAAATAATGAAAAGTGGGCAAAACTAACAACAGGAGCTTGGTGCTATATTGATAACAATCCCCAAAAAGGCAAGCTATATAACTGGTATGCAATAGCAGGTATATATGATAATGAATCATCGAAAAACCCTGCATTAAGAAAAAAACTTGCCCCTAAAGGATGGCACGTGCCAACGAATGATGAATGGAGTTTATTGAAAGAATATACGGCCATGAGTGTGGCTTCTAAGAAAGGGTGGAAAAAATCAGATAAATATTCAACACCAGGGCTTAAGATGGATCAAAATAATGAAACTGGTTTTAACGCATATCCCTGGGGTCAACGTTTTACAATTGCTTCAGGTGGAATATTCTTCGGTGAGAGTTCTGGTGCAGCCTTCTGGACTTCAACTGTTAGTGATGGTGATCCATCAGGGTGGGTTAAACTTTATTATTATCATATAGGATTTGATTCTGCAACTATAGCTAGCAATAACTACCTCGGAGTCGGTGGTATGTCTGTTCGATTTGTAAAAGATAAATAAAAAATGTAATCATATAAGTGGTTTAGTTTTTTCCATAAATCTTATTTCTTTATTGACTAAGATTAGATTGATAAATTTATTTTTTTAACTTCATATATGAAATTTCTAATATCTGCTACAATTTTAATCATATTCAGTATAAACTGTTTTGCACAAAAGGTGTATTCTGTCCAATATGCCAACCAGGCAGATGTGAAAGTATTTGTTGTTAACTACAAAAACCAAGCAGATCTTTTGGTTTATAATGTGAAGTATCAGAATCAAGCAGGAAAGAATGATGGCACATGGTTCTTTACAAATTATAAAAACCAAGCCGAGAAGACCTTGTATTTTGTGGATTATAAAAATCAAGCAGATATAAACATCTATTTTGTTGACTACAAAAATCAAGCAGGATGGCGTAACAAATCAAAACAGCACTTAATGTATTAAACATACTATTATAATTAAATTTGTTATAAAATTATTAGGATACCTTTTTAAAAAATAAAATAAAAAAACCCGCAATGTTTTATTGCGGGTTTCGTACAGAAGGCGGGACTTGAACCCGCACGGACATTACTGTCCATTGGATTTTAAGTCCAACGTGTCTACCAATTCCACCACTTCTGCATTGGTATTTTAAAAAAAGAATAGAGCGAAAGACGGGATTTGAACCCGCGACCCTCACCTTGGCAAGGTGATGCTCTACCCCTGAGCTACTTTCGCGTAGACGTATTTGAATGATCTTACATCCCAAAGAATGGGATGCAAATTTAAAACAAAAAAAGAAACTACAAAGACTTTTAAAAATTATTTTACCCCTATTTAACTGAATATTTTGGAAAAGGTATGGCATTTTAATTATTATGAAATATCTTTGCATTTGATCATGATTTATAATGAATTCAACTACAGTTATCGACACCAAAATATCCTTCAAAAAAACCTTAATCGACTTTAAGCAACTCGTAAAAGTAGGATTGTCTTTAAGTGTTGTTTTCTCCGCTATTTCAGGATATTTATTGGCAGTAAATATCATTAACTATCAAACATTGTTCTTATTAGCTGTCGGCGGCTTTTTAATGGTAGCGGCATCAAATGCTTTTAATCAAGTAATAGAAAAAGATACTGATAGCTTAATGAAAAGAACAATGAATAGACCTCTTCCTGCGGGAAGAATGTCGTTAAACACAGCATTGATTTTTGCATTAATTTTTACAGTCGCTGGTACTGGAATTTTATATAGTATCAATCCAAAAACTGCTCTTTTTGGTATTATTTCTGTTTTTTTATATACCTGTGCTTACACTCCTTTGAAATCTGTAACACCTTTAGCTGTATTTATTGGCGCTATTCCAGGAGCAATTCCATTTATGCTTGGGTGGATTGCAGCTACAAATGAGTTGGGGGTAGAAGTAGGATTTTTATTTATGATTCAATTTTTTTGGCAGTTTCCACATTTTTGGGCAATTGGCTGGTTACAGTTTGAAGAATACAAAAAAGCTGGCTTTATTATGTTACCCATCAACAAGAAAGATCAATCTGCAACAAAACAGATTATTTTTTATACAGTAATGATGATTGTAGTATCAATATCTCCAGTGTTAAAAATAACGGGAGCATTTTATATTCATCCCATCACAGCAATTATAATTTCTGTTCTTGGGGCGGTAATGTTATATTATGGAATTTTACTTCACAAAAAACAGACAGATATTGAAGCAAGAAAATTAATGCTTGCTAGTGTAATATATATTACTACAGTTCAAATTATATATGTAATTGATAAATTTCTTCACTAATGACAAATATCAGTAAGCAAGAGTTACAAAAAGAATTGAGCGTTGGAAGAAAAAAATCAGCAAAACCAATGTTATGGGTTTCAATGATAAGTATGGTTATGTTTTTTGCGGGGCTTACAAGTGCTTATGTCATTAGTATGAATCGTGATGATTGGGTATCTTTTGACTTACCCAATGCATTTTATATAAGTACCATTATTATTTTGACAAGTAGTCTTTCTATTTTTATGTCTATAAAGCTACTTAAAAGAGACAAGAGAAAAGCATCCATTCTTTTATTATTAACAACTTTAGGGTTAGGAATTGCATTTATTTGGCAACAGTATATTGGATTTAATGAATTAAAAAATGCAGGCTTATTTTTTACAGGACCTACAAGTACCGTTTCTACATCCTTTATCATTGGTATTACTCTGATGCATGTAATTCATGTTTTTGCTGGTGTTGTTGTTCTATTGGTCGTAATTTATAATCATTTTAAATATAGGTACAAACCTAACAATCTATTGGGCTTCGAACTTGGTGCCATCTTCTGGCATTTTGTTGATGTTTTATGGATCTATTTATTTTTATTTTTCTATTTTATTAGATAATGAAAATTGATTAATTTTGATAAAATTTTTAGAATTCTTTAAATACAGTTATGGAAGCAAACATTGCTATACCAAGTGAAAAAAAACCTGTTTGGGGAGGAGGAGGAGTAAGACCTTTTGGGGCCAGTTATGGAAAAATGATGATGTGGTTTTTTATCCTGTCAGATGCTCTAACATTCTCTGGTTTTCTGGCAGCCTATGGATTAACACGGTTTAAGTTTATTGATTCATGGCCAATAGCTGACGAAGTCTTTACCCACATTCCTTTTATACATGGTGAGTTTCCAATGATTTATGTTGCTTTTATGACATTTGTTCTAATTTTCTCCTCAGTTACTATGGTATTGGCCGTAGATGCTGGTCATCAGATGAATAAAAAAAAAGTAACCATATATATGTTTCTAACAATTATTGGTGGTGTCATTTTCGTAGGCTCCCAAGCATGGGAATGGAATACCTTTATTAATGGAACATATGGAGCTGTTAAAACCACAGATGGAAAAATACTCCAGTTTGTAGATGCCAATGGAAAACAGATTGCACTAGCAGATTTTGTTATTAGCGACAAAAAGGAACAAGAAGGTCTAGTAAAAGTAGAGAATGAATTGTTATGGTTTGTGAAAGAACCTGCCAAATCAAAATACTCAATTGCTGAAGTTATTAGTGCATACGATGCAAACCCCAACATACAAATTAGAACTGAAATAATTGACTTAGATAAAAAACAAAAAACAATCTTATCAAGAGAAAAAGGGGCTTCAGAATTAGCTAAAACAAAACTTGTTGTAGAAGGTGCTAATCTAGAAGTAAATGAGTACGGAAACACTATTTTTGCTGACTTCTTTTTCTTTATTACTGGATTTCACGGATTTCATGTTTTCTCTGGAATTGTATTTAATATTATCATATTTTTTAATGTAATCATTGGAACTTATGAAAAAAGAGGTCATTACGAAATGGTTGAAAAAGTTGGATTATATTGGCATTTTGTAGATTTAGTATGGGTTTTTGTTTTTACATTCTTCTACTTAGTTTGATACATAAATAATATTATATGGCGCACGCAGAATCACATACAAAAAGAATTTGGAACGTTTTTTGGATATTATCCTTAATAACTATTGTGGAAGTCGTACTAGGTATTTACAAACCAGATATACTTTTTCTGACTAACTTTATGGGGACAAGCCCGCTAAATTGGATTTTTATCATTTTAACTTTGGCAAAAGCTTACGGAATTACTTGGTCCTTTATGCATATGGAAGGTGAAAAGACCTGGTTTAGAAGAGCAGTTGTTTGGACAGCCGTATTTTTAATCATCTATCTAGTTACTCTTTTATTGATTGAAGGAGATTATCTATATAGCACACTTTCACCTTTGGTACGTTGGTAATAAAATTTAATCGTCGTAGGTTTAATTACCTTTTATCATCACATTATGAAGATTTCTAAAAAACAATTTGTTCTCACAGCTCTTTTTGTATTTCCATTATTGTTTTTTTTAATTCTCTCTACTGGTATTAATAATTTCTCAAAATTACCAACATTAACAAAAAATGTAATATTAGATGAATTGGAAAGTAATCATTCTATATCATTTAAAGATCATATCAGTGTTTTGTGTTTTTTAGGAGATAATATAGAGCAAAAAAAAGGAGGTTTCTTTAACCTCAATCAAAAGATTTATAAAGAATTTTACGGATATAGACCATTTCAAATTATTGCAGTTTATCCAAAAGAATATCAAAATGATGCAATAAATTTAAAATCGAAATTAGGTGCTTTTACAGATATGTCTAAATGGAAATTTATTTCGATGGATACCAATGAAATCAGGTTACTTCATAAGAACCTACAAATTAATGATTCCTTAGATACTAGTCTTTATTCTAAAAAAGCTTATCTTCTTGACAAAGAACTAAATCTTAGAGGAAGAAATAATGATAAGGATTATGACAATGGAATCATGTTTGGATATAATATTGAATCTGTAGCCGAATTAAATAATAAAATGGAAGACGATATAAAAGTTTTACTCTATGAATATAGAGCTGCTTTTAAAAACAAAAACAAGGCAAGTAGAAAAAATTAGAGGGATGAAAAATAAATACTCTTACATTGGAATTGCTTTTATTGTCCTAATTTTTGGAATCTATGTGGTAAGGAACCTAGATGATAGGATTTCAAATGATATTTTAATCGACGATAATAGATTAAATAAAAAAAATGTTCCTGTCAGTAAAACGAGTGATTTATTTGTATATAATAAAGTTCCTTTTTTTGAATTTACAAACCAAGATGGACTCATAATTAACAATAAAAACTTTGAAGGAAAGGTCTATGTTGTAGAATTCTTTTTTAGCACTTGTCCTTCTATCTGTCCTATTATGAAAAAGAAAATGCTTACAATTCAAGAGGAGTTTCTTGGTAATTCAGAACTTGGAATTGCTTCTATTTCTATCACTCCAGACATCGATACTCCAAAAGTTTTGAAAGAGTATGCAGATTTTAATGGAATCACACATAAGAATTGGCATTTATTGACAGGAAAAGAAAAAGAAGTTGTTTTTAATTTATCAAACAAAGGATTTAAATTATATTCTGGAATTGATGAAGGCTCCAATCATGGAGGATTTGAACATTCAGGATTGTTTGCGTTGGTTGATAAAAATGGAAATATTAGATCAAGAAAAGATGATCAAGGTAATCCCATTTTATATTACAGAGCCATAGAAGAAAATGGATTTCCTGATCAGATTAAAGAATTAAAAGAAGATATTAAACTTTTATTAGATGAATCCTAATCATTTAAAAGAAAAGAAATACAAGAAAGGGATTGCTGTTTTGTCAATTGTTATTCCATTAGCTGTGGCTACTTTGTTTGGAATAAACTTAAAAAAAATGGGGTTTAATGTAGAACCCCTAAGCTTTTTACCTCCTATTTATGCAAGTATAAATGGTATTACAGCTGTTTTATTAATCGCTTCTATTATTGCAATTAAAAATGGAAAAATAGTTTTGCATGAACGATTAAATACACTCGCTATTATCTGTTCTGTTTTATTTCTTGTGATGTATGTTGCCTATCATATGACCTCTGACTCTACAAAATTTATGGGACAGGGAATGATAAGATATATTTATTATTTTATTTTAATTTCTCATATTCTACTTTCTATAATTATCATCCCTTTTGTTTTAATAACTTTAATGAGAGCCAAATTAGGAAAGTTTTCAGAACATAAAAAAATTGCTAAAATTACGTTTCCGTTGTGGTTATATGTTGCGGTAACAGGTGTACTAATTTATATCATGATCTCTCCCTATTATGTCTAAATATTTTCCTTCTTTTTTATTCCTTTTAGTATTTATAAATCCTGTTTATTCAAATGCTCAATGTGCTATGTGTAAAGCTGTTGTAGAAAATGGTGATGTAAGCTTAGCAGAAGGAGTCAACAATGGAATTACGTATCTTATGGTCTTCCCTTATATCCTAGTTGGAATTTTATTATATTTTATTTATAGAAATAAAAAAAGAGTCAAAAATTAACATTTCAATAAGAGCCATTGAATGTAACAAATTCTAATTTTGAACGTCTTATCTAAGATGTTAATTATTTAAATTAATTATCAAAATTGTAAAAAATCATACAATGATAATATAAACCTCATGAAAATAAAATTAACCCTACTTGTATCACTTTTCTATATATCTGTCTGTGTTTCACAAAAAAAGTGGACCTTAAAAGAATGTGTTGATCATGCCTTAGAAAATAACATTACGGTTCAACAAAATTTATTAAGCCTAGAACTTGCTGAACTTAATGTGAAAAATGCCAAGGGAAATTTTTTACCAAACTTGAATGCTTCTACCTCTCAGGGATTTAATTTTGGCTCTTTTCTAGGAATTGATGGTTCTCGTATTTCAAGAGATACTAGAAGAAATAGTGTAAGTGCTAATTCTTCAACAACTCTTTTTAACGGTTTTAGAAATTTAAATACCTATAAACAGGCAAAGTTAGGCGTTGAAAGAAGTCAATTAACCTTGGAGAAAATTCAAAATGATATTTCATTATTTGTAGTTAATGGATACCTTAATGTATTATTTGCCAAAGAAAATTTGGCAGTTGCAAAAACACAAGCAGAAATTAGCATAAAACAGGTTGAGGCAGCCAAGCAAAGATATGAGGCTGGATTAACAGCAAAAGGTAATTTATTAAATTCAAAATCTACAGCAGCTTCCGATCAACAAAATGTTGTATCACAAGAAAATATCCTAGCTATTGCCCTATTAAATCTAGCACAATCTTTACAAATTCCTTCCAAAGATTTTGATATTCTAAGCATAGAAATTAATAACCCTTCTGCTGTATTATTATTTAATAATTCTGAGGTTGTCTATTTAAAAGCACTGAGCACACAACCGCAAATAAAAAATGCTGAATTAGGAATTATGGATGCTGATTACAATATAGAAATTGCTAAGAGTTTTTTAAAACCCTCTGTTAATTTTTCTTTTGGAGCAAATACATCCTACCAACATGTTCAGGGAAGAAAAGATGAAATTACAATTATAGATCCTGTTACAATGCTTCCAGAAACAATTCCCAATGGTTTTTTTAAACAATTTTCAGACAATTTGGGGTATAACTTTTCTTTAAATGTTAGTATTCCCATATTCAACAGAACTCAGTCAAAAACAAATATTGCTCGACAATTCATTAACAAAGAATTAAGTCAAGTTAATTTAGATAACGAGAAATTACAATTGCAACAAACCATAGAGCAAGCTTTTGTTGATGCTAAAGCAGCGGCAAAAACCTATGAGGCATCAAAAACATCTTTAGATGCTCAAAGAGAAGCATTCAAAAACGCTCAAGAAAGTTATAATCTAGGCGCCTCTACTTTATTTGATTTTGACTTGGTAAGAAATCGATTGGTCAGTGCAGAATCAACCCTAATTAGAGCCAAATATGATTTTGTTTTTAAAACAAAGGTTCTTCAATTCTATTATGGTGAATTAAATCTAGACTAAACAAGTATTTATGTCTATCGTGGCTTAACTTTTGGTTGAGGTTTTTATATCCGTTATCTTTATAAAAAAAATATTGGCTTATATTCTAAACATAGAAACTTCAACAAAAAATTGTTCTGTAAGTATTGCCAAATCTGGAGAACTCATTTCTTTAAAAGAACTCAACAATGGTAGCTATTCTCATGCAGAGATGTTACACCCCTTAATTAAAGAAGCGCTTTCAGAAAGTGAACTTTCTATGGGTCAAATAAATGCAATTGCTGTTGGGAAAGGTCCTGGATCCTATACAGGTTTACGTATTGGTGTTTCTTCAGCCAAAGGAATTTGTTTTGCAAATGATATCCCTTTAATCTCTATAAATTCTTTAGAAGTGCTTGCCCACTCTATTAGCATTGATACAGGGCTTATCATTCCTATGATCGATGCAAGAAGAATGGAAGTTTATTCGACTATTTTTGATAATTCATACAATATGATTAGAGAAACAAAATCTGAAATTATTGATGAAAATTCGTTTTCAGAGCAAATGAATGATCATAAAATTTACATTGTGGGAGATGCTGCAACAAAATGTAGAGAAACCATCACAAATAGCAATGCAATATTTATAGACAATAAGTTCCCATCTTCCAAAGAGATGGCAAAATTGTCTTTTATTCATTACAATAAAAATATATTTGAAGATGTTGCTTATTTTGAACCTTTTTATCTAAAAGATTTTATTGCTACTCAAGAAAAAAAGAAATTCTAAATTGCTGTAAATCTTGTTAACTAAAAGTTAGATAATCATTAATGAAAGTTAAGTTAAAATAGATTCATAAAACCTAACCTCTTAATTTCTTTATTTTTTTTTAAACTTTTAAGAACCTTTATTTCATTTTAATGTTATTATTTTACAGCAATCTTTTAAGATTTAATTATGATCATAGGATTAGTTTTTGTCGATTAGTCTTCATTGATTTTAATAACTACCTTTGGCCAAGGTAGTTTTTTTAATGTTTACGAAACATTAAGTTAACATTAGTATTGGTTATTTGCGGTGACAAAAACTAATACTTATGAAATACCTGCATATACTTCTATGCATTAGCCTTTTAAGCTTTGCAAATGTTACTTCACAAGAAGTAAAAACTCCCAAATTTGGTAAAGGTCTTTTCAAACTTGTAGGCCAGGATAGTTCTTTTACTATGAATATTAGTGCTAGAATGCAATTTTTAGGAACATCAAACTGGGATTTTGATAACAATTTATCAAATCCAACATCGTCTCTCCTTGTAAGGAGAGCTCGTTTAAAATTTGATGGTTTTGCTTATTCTCCTAAATTAACCTACAAACTAGAGTTAGGTTTATCCAATAGAGATATAGGTAAAGCAAATTCATTCACAAATGATGCTCCTAAATATATTTTAGATGCAGTAGTCAAATGGAATTTTTCGGGAAATTTTGTATTATGGTTTGGACAAACAAAATTACCTGGTAACAGAGAACGTGTTATTTCTTCAGGAGACTTGCAGCAAGTAGATCGATCTTTATTAAATAGTAGATTTAATATTGATCGTGATATGGGATTCCAACTAAGGCATCATTTTAAACTATCAGACAATTTTATCGTTAAAGAAGCCTTTGCTGTATCACAAGGTGAAGGCAGAAATGTTACTTCAGGAAATCTTGGAGGTCACCAATACACAACAAGAGTTGAATTATACCCCTTTGGAAATTTCAAAAGTAAAGGAGATTACAGAGGAAGTGATTTAAAATTTGAAGAAGCCCCAAAACTAGCTGTTGGTTTTTCATATGATTTTAATAATGATGCTGTAAAAAATAGAAGTAATATGGGGAATTATATGACAAATGATATCGGATTTTATTCTACAAATATCTCAACAATTTTTATAGATGCTATGTATAAACATAAAGGGTTTTCTTTTATGGGTGAATATGCTTACAGAGATGCGAATGATCCCTATGCTAAAAATTCTGATGGTAGTCTTACAGGAGATATTGTTCAGGTTGGAAGCGGATTAAACCTTCAATCTGGTTATCTTGTCTCAAAAACATTGGAGATTTCTGGTAGATATACCAATATTAATTGGGATAAAACAGTAACTGGTAAAGGAGCTGAAAATCAATATACCCTTGGAGTTTCAAAATATATTGTAGGGCATAAATTAAAATTTCAAACAGATATAAGTTATCTAGATTTAGCAGATAATACAGATCAGTTGATGTATCGATTTCAAGTAGATATTCATTTTTAGTTTATAACATAAAGGTAACATTCACAAAAAAAAGTAATTGTAAATTCGTATAAATTTTTATTTTAAATCATGGGAGATCCGTTTATTTTAATGTTAGTTGCTTTAGCTATTTTAGCTATAGTAGATTTAGTTGTTGGTGTCAGTAATGATGCCGTAAATTTCTTGAACTCAGCCATTGGTTCCAAGGCGATTTCTATCAGAAACATCATGATTATTGCTAGTATTGGTGTTTTTATGGGAGCTATTACTTCTAGTGGTATGATGGAGGTTGCTCGTAAAGGAATTTTTAATCCAGGAATGTTTGTCTTTCAAGACATTATGTTCATTTTTATGGCTGTCATGATTACAGACATTCTCTTATTAGATGTTTTCAATACATTAGGAATGCCAACCTCAACAACAGTATCCATCGTTTTTGAATTACTGGGAGCAGCTGTGGCAATATCTTTAATTAAAATTTCTCAAAATGATGCGGAGTCTATCAATGCTATTTGGAATTATATCAATTATGAAAAAGCTTCATTAATAATTTTTGGGATACTGCTGTCGGTAGTCGTCGCTTTTTCAATTGGCGCACTTGTACAATTTATTTCTCGTTTAATTTTCTCTTTTAATTTTGAAAAAAGGCCTAGTTATATCAATGCTTTATTTGGAGGTTTTGCCATTACTGCTATTACCTACTTCATCATAATGAAAGGAATGAAAGGGACTCCTTACTATAAGGATGTAAAACATTTAATTGAAGACAATACCCTTTTAATTGTTGCTGGAAGTTTTGCTCTTTGGACAATTATTTCACAATTATTAACAAAAATATTCAAGCTCAATGTTTTAAAATTAATCATTGGAATTGGAACTTTTTCTTTGGCAATGGCATTTTCTGGAAATGATTTAGTGAATTTCGTAGGAGTCCCTATTGCAGCTTGGAACTCATACCAAGCTTGGAGCGTATCCGGTGAAGCTGCCACAACCTTTTCTATGGGTATTTTAGCCAAAAAAGTCCCATCTAATATTTGGTTATTGCTCGTAGCAGGTGCAATCATGGTAATTACTTTATGGACCTCTAGTAAAGCAAGAAACGTAATCAAAACAGGGATTGATTTGTCTAGACAAGGAGAAGGGCATGAAAAATTTAATCCAAATTCTTTGTCAAGAATTGTTGTGAGAGCTTCTATGGGGATCAATACTATTTTGAGTTATGTATTACCTCAAAAAACTCTTGCTTTTGTGGATTCAAAATTTCAGAAACCAATCATCAAACTTCCTAAAGATAAAACATATGAAATGCCTGCATTTGATATGATCAGAGCTTCTGTAAATCTTATTGTCGCAGGGATTTTAATTTCAATCGCGACCTCTTTAAAACTCCCTTTATCAACCACTTATGTAACATTTATGGTGGCTATGGGGACCTCTTTAGCTGATAGAGCCTGGGGTAGAGAGAGTGCTGTATATAGAGTTGCCGGGGTAATCAATGTCATTGGAGGGTGGTTTTTAACAGCCATCACAGCATTTTTAGCTGCCGCTTTAGTTGCTTATTTGATTAGCTGGGATATGATGATGGTTCCTATTCTCTTAGTGTTGGTCACTTTCTTAATAATAAGAAATACGTTCATCCACAGAAGAAAGTCAAAAGAAGTAAAAAAGCAAGAATACATAGAGAGAGCAGAACAAATTACTATCAATGGAGTCATTGAAGAGAGTGCAGATCATATTTCTGAGGTAGCTCAACGAGTTAATAAACTCTATACAAACGTAGTGAATGACCTCGCTAATCATGATTTAAATAAACTGAGAAAAACTGATAAACATGTTAGGAAACTAAATGACGAGATTGATGGTCTCAAGGATGGAGTGTTCTATTTTATTAAGTCACTCGATGAAACTTCTGTTCAGGCAAGTAGGTTTTATATTTTAGTATTGGGGTATCTACAAGATGTTGCTCAGTCTATTAGTTATATTTCAAGGGCCAGTTTTAAACATGTAAATAACAATCATAAAAACTTAAAGAAAGGTCAAATCAAAGATCTAAAAGCAATTGATAACCAATTAAGCGATTTACTGAGTAAAATTAGTACTGTCTTTGAAAACCGATCTTTTAACGATTTAGAGACCATATTGGTTGAAAAACAAGAATTATTAAAAGACGTATCCATTTCTATAGAAAAACAAGTGACAAGAATTAGAAAGGAAGAATCTAGTCCTAAAAACACGACCCTTTATTTTAGTATTTTATTGGAAACTCAAGATTTAATTTCTGCGTTGATGAGTCTATTGCAAACCTATCAGGAATTTCATCCCATAAATAATGAATCCAATAACTAATTAATCATTAAAAAAGACCTAGGTTACTTACTTAGGTCTTTTTTTTGATTCATTAGACATTAACACCATTCTTAATTCCATATATGTAAATGATGAATCTACACGTTGTTTTAAGTCTGTTAAATTTTTAAACTCAACAGAATCAATTGCTTCCACAATTTTTTGATACTTTTTGATGGGTATTAATTCCAAAACATCAATATCTCCTGAGGGAATAAAGCTCGCTAAATGACTTTCAACTGTTCCGAAGGTTAACTTTCTTTCTTTAGCAATTTCTTTGATGGACATTCCTTTTTTAAACAGTTCAAAAGAGAGTTGTTTTGTTGATTTTTTGACTGATTTTTTTTGTTCATTTTGATCATCTATTCCATTTTGGATACAATATTCTTCAATTGTTTCTAAAATTTCATCCCCATATTTATTAACTCTTATTTTCCCCATACCCTTCACATTTAATAACTCTTTAAGAGTTCTAGGTAAAGAATCACAAAGTTCATATAAGGTTTCTTGGGTAAAAATTTGAAAATGCGGGATGTTTTCTGCCAAAGCGATATCATTTCTTAATTCTCTTAATTCTAATGCTAATAAGGGATCTCTTTTCGAGAATAATTTTTTCTTTTTTGTGGGAGATGTTTTTTGTAAAACAGCCTTAGCTCTTATTTTCAAATAGTTATTTACCTTAAAGCCTGAATCCATTTGTTGGAACACAAAAAGCTTTTCCTCTAAACGATCTTGTAAGATATCAAATTGCTTAGAAAAATCTTTTTTTACCGCTTTATTATCAGAAGAAAACGAAATGGCATTCATCGGTTTTTGAATGGTATTTTTTGTCTCATTCAGAAAATAGTGAATTGCTTTTGTAAAACGCTCTTGGATTGTTGAACTATTTTCTGGGAGCATATTTTCCTCAGTAAGGATCTTTAATTGATGTTTAAAATTATAACTTACCTTCATTAAAACAACAACTCCTGAATCTTTGATGGTTTGTAAATATTCAATCACCTCTCCTCGAATGCTTGATTGATTTTTATAATAAATATCAATGAGCCTTGATATTGGATTCAAGAAAGCTTGATAATCAAACAATTCTGTAATTAAGTTTAGTTGAAATTGCTTTTCTGAGTCTTCTAAAACAGTTTCATCAGGAGGATTTTGCTCAACACTTTCATTAAAGTGATTTACGGAGGCGTCATTAATGATTGCACTATTTTTAATGGGTGTTTTTAAAACCAATCCTTCTATAGATGAACATCTACTTAAGGCTACATAGGTTTGTCCGTGTGCAAATGAAGCTTCAGCATCAATGATTGCCTTGTCAAAGGTTAAGCCTTGACTTTTATGGATAGTAATCGCCCAAGCCAATCGTAAGGGAATTTGAGAAAAAGAGCCAATAATATCTTCTTTTAATTCTTTGGTTTCTTCATTTATAGAATAGTTGATTTGATCCCATTGTTCTCTTTCTGTGACAATTTCATCAATTTCATTTGGGCATGCTACGAGAACTTTATCTTTTGAAAGATCTGTAATCACTCCTATTTTTCCATTAAAATATCTTTTTTCCGGAGAGGAATCATTTTTAATGAACATCACTTGTGCTCCTACCTTTAATTCTAAATTTTCATCATTAGGGAATGAATTTTCATTGAATTTTCCTGACAGCTCCGCTTTAAAAAAGAAGCTCTTTTTTTTCAATTTATTCAACTCAGACCCATTGATAATATTCGCTCTTTTATTATGAGTGGTTAAGGTAATATAGCCTTCATCTTTTTTTGGGGTGAAACTAGGGTTGTATCGTTCATTTAGCGTAATCGCAGATTGCTCAGATAAAGTATCATTTCTAATTTCATTTAAAATTCGAATGAAATTTTCATTTTCTTGACGATATATATGTTTTAGCTCTATAGAAATGATATTGGCTTCTTGGTAGGCTTTTGAACTAAAAAAATAGACGGTATCATAATGATTTTTTAGTAAGCTCCATTCATTGGGCTTTACCACAGGGGCTAATTGTTGTACATCTCCAATTAGTAAAACTTGTGCGCCTCCAAAAACTTTATTTCTGTTTTTGTAGCGTCTTAAAACCTGATCGACTCCATCCAATAAATCTGCTCTAACCATGGATATTTCATCAATAATCACTAAATCTAAGGACTTAATGATATCAATCTTGGTTTTTGAAAACTTACGTTGTTGGTTGGTAGTATTGGTAATTTGATTGGGTAGAATAGGGCCAAAAGGCATCTGAAAAAACGAATGAATAGTGACCCCTTTTGCATTAATGGCTGCCACACCTGTGGGTGCCACAATCACCATTCTTTTCAATGATTTATTTTTTATTGTATGTAATAAAGTTGTTTTTCCTGTCCCTGCTTTTCCTGTAATAAACAGATTTCTATCAGTTCTTTCTATAAATTGTAAAGCTAGTTCTAACTCTGGATTTTTGGACATGGAAGCTTTTTACTGCAAGGTAAATATTTAAAAAGAATTGACTAAAAAAGGATTTAAAAAATCCCAAGCTTTTGCTTGGGAATATATAGTCTTCTCTAAAATGATTCTATCAAATCTCTAGAGCTTTTGTTGGTTGATCATCCATTAATAATGCTACAGGGTTTTCTAGGGCTTCCTTGACAGCCACCAAAAATCCTACAGACTCTCTACCATCAATAATTCTATGATCATAGGACAAGGCAACATACATGATGGGTTGTATCACAACTTCTCCATCAACAGCCATAGGACGATTAACAATATTGTGCATTCCTAAAATAGCACTCTGAGGAGGATTGATAATAGGCGTAGACAGCATAGACCCAAAAACCCCACCATTGGTAATGGTAAACGTACCTCCTGTCATTTCATCTATCGTGATTTGTCCTTCTCTAGCTCTTATGGCTAAGCGTTTTACTTCACTTTCTATTCCTTTAAAAGTCAACTTTTCGGCATTTCTTATCACAGGTACCATTAGGCCTTTTGGTCCCGAGACTGCTATTGAGATATCCTGAAAATCGTAGTCAATTTTATAATCTCCATCAATCATAGAATTAACATCTGGATACAATTGCAAGGCTCTTACAACTGCTTTTGTAAAGAAGCTCATAAAGCCTAAACTTACTCCGTGTTTGGATTTGAAGGTTTCTTTGTAACTAGTTCTTAGGTCAAAAATAGGTTGCATATTTACCTCGTTAAAGGTAGTGAGCATTGCTGTTTCATTCTTTACAGAGACCAATCGTTGAGCTACTTTACGTCGAAGCATCGAAAGTTTTTTCTTATTAGAATCTCTAGCCTCATTTGTGTTTGGCGTTCCCATGCTAGGAACTGCATGTACCGCATCAGATTTGGTAATTCTGCCTGCTTTTCCTGTTCCTTTGATACTTGAAGCTGTCAATCCTTTTTCTGCCAATATTTTCTTTGCAGCAGGAGAGGCTGTTCCGGTAGCGTAGGAAGTTTTTTCTTCTGTTTTAACTGGTATTGCTTTAGGAGTTTCTTTGGCCTCCTCTTTTGAGGGCACTGAAGTATTTGCTGGTTTTTCAGCATTTGTATCGATCAAACAAACAACGGCTCCTACAGCAACAGCATCGCCTTCATCAGCTTTTAAAGTAATAATACCACTTTCTTCAGCGGGTAACTCTAGGGTTGCCTTATCAGAATCAACTTCAGCAATGGCCTGATCTTTTTCTACATAATCTCCATCTTCAACTAACCAAGTTGCGATTTCTACTTCCGTAATGGATTCCCCTGGAGAAGGAACTTTCATTTCTAAAACCATATATTCGATGTTTTTATATAGAACTATTTGCAGTAATTACAATAAAAATATAACTAACAATAATTAAACATACAAACCACCAATATTTTTTAAACATTGATATAGTCCATTTATTTGCACCCCACATAATTATGAATTCTAACATCAAATTTAATATTATAATAAAAACCCACCCAACCTTTTTGTAGATATTTTTCTGTAATCTTTTTATTTCAAAAAAACAGGTGTTCCTTTTGTTATTATTTATAGTTATGATATCATTTGATTTACCTGTTGTCTAGACTTCAATTTATAACATAAAAAAAACCCGCTAAAAGCGGGTTTTTATTCTAGATTAGAAAATTTATTTTAACAAAGATCCATTATAATATGCATTTCTCTTTATAATTTTTCCATCATCATTAAAATCATCAAGAAGGAATACTTTTAAAACAATTTTCTTTCCTGTCTTGTTATTTGTCATTCTAAAGTTCCACCAAGATTGAACCACTTTCCCTTGTCTCCAATCATATTCTAAATAATCAGGATACCCTGATTCATCAATTGCATCCAGAGACCATTCGGCAAACATCACTTTATCTCTTTCTATACCCTCTTGTAATGTTAAATTTTTTGATTCATTGATATCATCAATAACAGCATTCTCATCAAAGTAACTGTAGGCTTTTTCAGCATCTCCATTTAAAAAAGAATACATTACTTTTCTGACGGTATTAATGTTTTCATGGTTCATATAAATATCTCCATTTTTTCTGTCATTTCCAGGCCATGCATCCCACATTCTCCTATAATTTGATCTATCAGTATAATCCATGAGAGATACAATTTTTGTAGCGTCTTTGTTTAATCTGTACAACCTATGAATAGGCATATCTAATTCTACACCGGTTTGCTTATTAACTCCATACACTCTTTCCCAGGTTTGAATCCATATTTGTCCTCCTTTTTTATATTCAATCGCATCGGGATAGGCAGGTTCATCTTGTGTAATTTTTAAATAGTCAATATTTGCATTCCACCATTTTGATTGTCCAATAAAATTCTTTTTTGGGGTTCCCTTTTGATCTTTATTAGAAGACAGGGCATTATACGCCTTAAAATCATCGTGAAGAATTGAGGATAATTTTTCAACATCAGCTTCTACAAAAGCTTTATTAAAATCATCTATTAAAACAATCCCTGGGTGTTTTTCATAAACAACTCCGTTTTTCTTTTTCTGAGCACTCATTGAAAATGTAATGAATGCTATTAAAATCAATGTTATTTTTTTCATTTTTAGATATATTAAATTAATAAATATTATGTAGTGCTAAAATATAAAAAATAATATTAGTTGTTTAAAACAACCAATATTTTGGAGTATTTTCAACAAAACCAATACCTACGAACTAAAAAATCGGTTATTTGGTCTCAAATACTTTATCAATGACTGCCTGATGACGTTTATTAAATCTTGCGCTTGAGCCAGCAGCTGGAACTGCATAGTATTTACGTGAGGCAACTTTAAGTTGTATGTTTTCAAATCGTTGAAGCATATGGCTCCAAGCACCCATATTCTTTGGCTCTTCTTGTGCCCAAACATAGTTCTTAACCTTTGGATATCTATCTAGAACCTGTTGTATTTTTTCATTGTGTAATGGGAATAACTGCTCTATTCTAACCAATGCAACATCTTTTCTGTCTAATTTCTCTCTCTCCAATATCAAATCATAATAGAATTTACCTGTACAGAACACCAGTTTTTTAACATGCGCTGGATTGATTGTATCATCTATGATTTCTTGGAAATTCCCTTCAGCTAATTCTTTTATTGAACTTAGTGCTTTTGGATGACGTAATAAACTTTTTGGGGTAAAAACTATGAGTGGTTTCCTAAAATCACGTTTCATATGACGACGCAGCAAATGATAAAAATTAGCTGGTGTTGTGCAATTCGCAACAGTCATATTATGCTTGGCACACAGTTGTAAATATCGTTCGATTCTTGCTGATGAATGTTCAGACCCTTGTCCTTCGTATCCGTGAGGAAGCAATACCACAATTCCATTTTGGATTTTCCATTTGTCTTCTGCAGCAGAAATATATTGGTCAAAAATTATCTGAGCACCGTTAGAAAAATCTCCAAACTGAGCTTCCCAAATTGTTAATGTATTCGGATTTGCCATGGCATATCCATAATCGAATCCTAAAACACCATATTCTGACAAGAGCGAATTGTAAATTCGCATCTCACCTTTACTATGTTTATTGGTATTTAATAAATTGATTCTTTCTTCAGACAATTCATCTCGTAAAATAGCATGACGATGAGAAAATGTTCCTCTTTCTACATCTTGGCCCGAAATACGAACATCATACCCTTCTTCCATAAGAGAACCATAGGCTAAGGTTTCTGCCATTCCCCAGTCTAAGGTGTTCTTTTCAAAAACCATCTGATGCCTTCCTTTTAGGATTCTAACAGCTTTTCTTAAAAATTTCACCCCTTCAGGAACTGTAGAAACGACCCTAGAAATTTCTTTTAATTTTTCTACAGAATAGGTAGTATCTATGGGTTTTAGCATTGCCTCCAACTTCTGACGAGTAAACCCTTTCCATGTAGATTTCATGAATTCTTTAACCTTAGAAGACTGGTCTTTCTTAGACTTATCAAATTCAACTTCTAACATCCTCTTAAAATCATCTGTAATTGATTGTATATACTCATGGTCAATGATTCCTTCTTCTACTAATTTTTGGGCATAAATCTCTTTGGGATTGGCATGCTTTGATATGGCTTTATATAAGTTTGGCTGTGTAAAACGAGGTTCATCTCCTTCATTATGTCCATATTTTCGATAGCCTAATAAATCAATAAAAATGTCCCTTTTAAATTTCATTCTAAACTCAACGGCCATTTCCATCGCATGACATACAGCTTCTACATCATCTGCATTGACATGCAATACAGGAGATAATGTAACCTTTGCTACATCTGTACAATAAGTACTTGAACGAGCATCTAAATAGTTTGTTGTAAATCCAATTTGATTATTGACAACAATATGAATCGTTCCTCCGGTTTTATACCCATTTAACTTGGCCATTTGAGTGACTTCATAAACAACGCCTTGTCCAGCAATTGCGGCATCACCATGGACTAAAATTGGAAGGATTTTAGAGGCATCCCCATTGTATTTTCTATCAATTTTTGCCCTGGCTATTCCTTCTGCCACGGCATCAACCGCTTCTAAGTGAGAAGGATTCGGAACTAAATTCATTTTGACAGCTCTTCCGTTTTTATAGGTTTTACTGAGTGTTAATCCGAGATGATATTTGACATCTCCATCAATATT
>CATISV010000162.1 GCA_949541125.1 Flavobacterium sp. SCGC AAA160-P02 | reverse complement strand
GTGACAATCGCAATAATTTTACCGCTTCTCGATTTAATTTCTTGAATATTACTCACCACTTTTTCATAATGTCCCTTATTAATGGCAATTACAAAAATGGGCATATTTTCATCAATCAAAGCAATGGGGCCATGTTTCATTTCTGCAGCCGGATATCCTTCGGCATGAATATACGAGATCTCTTTCAGTTTCAAGGCTCCTTCTAATGCTACAGGAAAATTAAAGCCTCTACCTAAATATAAACAGTTTTTCGCGTCTTTGTAAACCTTCGCAATTTCTTTAACCTTCTCTTCTATCTGTAATAATTTTTCAACCTTAGAAGGGATCAATTGCATTTTGTGTAAATAGGTGTGAAATGCTGAATTAGATAATGTCCCCTTCGCTTTAGCAAGTTTTAATGCGATCAATGTTAATACAGTTATCTGGGTAGTAAATGCTTTGGTAGAGGCAACTCCAATTTCTGGTCCAGCATGAGTATAAGCTCCTGATGGGGCTTCTCTTGAAATGGAAGAGCCTACAACATTACAGATTCCAAAAACGAATGCTCCTTTAGATTTTGCTAACTTTATCGCTGCTAAGGTATCCGCTGTTTCTCCTGACTGAGAAATGGCAATGACAATGTCTTTTGATGTAATAACTGGGTTTCTATATCGAAACTCGGACGCATATTCAACCTCAACAGGTATTCTGGCCATATCTTCAAATAAATACTCTCCGACGAGTCCTGCGTGCCATGAGGTTCCACAAGCAACAATGATCATTCGATCGGCATTTAAAAATTTTTCAAGGTTATTATCGACCCCTGACATTCGTATAATTCCTTGATCAGGGAGCATTCTCCCTCTAAAAGTATCTGTAATAGCCTTCGGTTGTTCATGAATTTCTTTGATCATAAAGTGATCATAGCCACCTTTTTCTATTTGTTCTAGGCTTAATTGTAGTTGTTGAATGGTTGATTCTGTAATCGAATCGTCCATTATTTTTCTTACTCTAATGTCTCTTCCAAGTTTGATAATCGCCAACTGTTCATCTTCTAAGTAAATGGCTTTTTTTGTATATTCAATAAATGGAGAGGCGTCTGAGGCAATAAAGAACTCTTCGTTGTTGTTCCCAATACCAATAGCGATAGGACTTCCTAGTTTTGCAACAACAATTTCATTAGGTTTATCTTTGTCAAAAACAGTAATTGCATAGGCTCCAATTACTTGAGTCAGTGCAATTTGAACAGCCTTCCCTAGTTTACATTTTTCTTTGGTTTTTACTTCTTCAATAAGGTTGATAAGAACTTCTGTATCTGTATCACTTTGAAAGCTATATCCTCTAGCTATTAATTCTTTTTTTAAGGTCTCATAATTTTCAATAATGCCATTATGAACAATGACTAAATTCTTTGACTGAGACAAATGTGGATGAGAATTGGAATTGTTTGGCACCCCATGAGTTGCCCATCTGGTATGGCCAATGCCAATATTTCCTTCTTTACTACTTGGATCAGTATCTGTAATTTCTTCAAGGGCGGATACTTTTCCTTTTGTTTTTGATACCTTGATATCAGTCCCATTATAAAGCATAATACCAGCACTGTCATAACCTCTATATTCTAGTCTTTTTAAGCCATTTAATACAATTGGGTAGGCATTTCTTTGTCCAATATATCCAGTTATTCCACACATAAAAAATTAATTGAGAGATTTAATTATCTTCCGTTTTGAGTGTATATGATATTTTTAATTTAGGTTTTCTAGACTCTTCCAAGGTATTGTTATTTAGTAACATTACTGCTTTTGAATTCCAATTATAATCTCTAACAATGGTATCTGCAGCAGAAATCGGCAAATCTGTTGGATTAAATGCTCTTACACCTAACATAGGAATATCGTTTGTATTTCCAGAAAATAGTTCTGAAATGTAATCCGTAATTTTGAATGTATACATATTTGGGTTTCTTGAACCGTCTAATTCTAAGCGTCCTCCCACTTCATTAAATCCTTCAGAGATATAATCAATAATTTGACGAGGGGTTTCTTGATTCGTTCCTTCTATTAGTTTGTCTTTGAAAATAAATAACCTAAACGGAATTTCTAGTGTGTCAGATCCAACAATATTCTGATCTATATACAATGTTAGAGTTGCATCGTTTATAAGCCAGTTTTTTGTTCTTAGCTCTTCTAATTGATCGGGGATTCCATTCAAATCGTCATCGTCTCCAAAAATTTTTAATTGAGCCTTTGTTCCTGCTGTACCCTGGATTGGAACATTGTCAAAAGATGGTGATTGACCTGGTGTCATTTTATAAACGCTGTTTGTTATTCCTGAAAGCGAAAAAGTATGGGTCTTTTTGATGGAGTCAATAACAATAGTTTCATAGGATACCGTATTGGTATAATAGATGTCAATTAAGGGTTGTAAACTAGGCCTGTTAAAACTAAAAGAAATCAAGGAACCGTTGTTTCCTTCTGCTTGTATTTTAATCCCTCTAAAGTAATCATTAAATGCATCTTGTGAGGCAAAATTAGGGGTGTCGTATTGATCAAAAAGAAGTTCTTTAATTAGGGCTTTTTTTAAAGGAATACTTACATAAGGGTTTGAATTTATATACTTTATCGTATCCTTATCATATAGTTCTCCAGAACTTAACCTTCTTTCGACTATCTGAGAAGTGTCCGCTCTATTAGGGAAAAATTCTGTATCCTCAAAAAAGTTTAGTTTTTCTGAAGAGACTTCATAGTCTTGGTCAGAAAAAAACTTATTTAAAATTGAGGGTGTTGTTGGATTTAAATTACTTAAATAAGTAGTTAATTGATATACATTTAAGATAAATGGTTGCGATTGATCTCCAATGATTGAATCTAAGTCATAGTCTGCCTGTCCATTGATACTGCTTAATAGTGTGGCATTGTAAGGAATTCTTAATAAAACTGTATCGATTGTTGTTTGAACAACCGTATCAGTACCATATTCTTGGTCTACTTGAGTTAAATTACCTGGTATTCTCAGCTGAGAAATAATAGATGCTTCTATCTTTTGGTAGTTATTATTGTTGTAAACACCTAATAAATATTGTCCTAACAAACCACCAATAGCTAAACCATCTGCTTGAACTTTTTCAATATTTTTACCGGTAACTTCAATTTCAAAAACAGTGTCTTTTGTTGTAAATTCTCCATTGCTAACTATTGAGGTTCCTATGTCTGTAAAATCTTCTTCACAAGAAATAACAAATCCCATAAAAAACGTTGTAATTAAAATATACAAGGTTATTTTAAAATATTTTCTTAACATAACTTTGCTCAATTACTGTTCAGGTATAAATTGTCTATAAAAATTTAAGTATTCTTCAAAAGAATCTTCTTCTTGAAATGGTAATGTAGGAATCTCTTTATTATTAATTTCTTCAGCAATTTCTTGTGGAATTTCTTTACTTCCTTGAACAATTGCATCGGAATTTGACACTGCACTTTTTATAATATTTGTATAGTTTGGTTCTTTTAAAATACTAATTTTATCATCAGGGATTTTATCGAACTTCATTTTTTCAGCAAGTTTTGTATTTAATGACCCTTCAAAATCTTTGCTATATACAGAGGTTATAATTTTACTTTCTGAAAACAAAGGTTCTTCGCTATAATATTCATTCAAATAAAGAGGCAATAAAGACGCCATCCAACCATGAACATGAATAATATCTGGAGCCCAGTTAAGTTTTTTAACCGTCTCAACGACCCCTTTAGCAAAGAATATTGCTCTTTCATCGTTATCAGGAAATAGTTGATTATCTTCATCAGAAAAAATTGCTTTTCTTTTAAAATACTCATCATTGTCAATAAAATAAACTTGCATTCTTTCTTTAGGAATAGAGGCAACCTTAATGATCAAAGGCATATCCATATCGTTGATGATCAAATTCATTCCTGACAAACGAATTACTTCGTGTAGCTGATGTCTTCTCTCATTAATCACCCCAAAGCGAGGCATAAATATTCTTGTTTGTACACCTTTGGAATGTGCTTTCTTTGCTACATTAAATGCTGTAGATGCGATTTCTGTCTCTGGCAAATAAGGAACAACCTCTGAAGAAACATACAATATTCTCTTATCTTTCATTAAATCCAAACCTTTATATAAGTCTGCAAAAGTACGAATTTTTATACAAATTTCATGTTAAAATACTAAGTTTGCTTTATTATTTAGGCATGACAAATTATGAAAGTTTTTAAAACAGTGAGAGAACTTAAAATCTCATTAAAAAAAATTAGTTCTGTAAAATCATCTATTGGCTTTGTCCCTACTATGGGGGCTCTTCACAAAGGCCATCTCTCTTTAATAGAGGAATCTAAAAAAAATAATGATATAACTATTGCTAGTATTTTTATAAATCCAACCCAGTTCGACAAGAAGGGAGACTTAGAAAACTATCCCAGAACTCTTGAAAATGATTTAATTTTATTAAAAAATATAGCCTGTGATATTGTTTTCACTCCCTCTATAAGCGAACTATATAATAAGTCCATTGTGGCCAACTCTTTTGATTTTGATGGATTAGAAAACAACATGGAGGGAAGCCATAGAAAAGGTCATTTTAACGGAGTTGGAACTATCGTAAAAAAATTGTTTGAAATTGTGATGCCAACCAATGCATATTTTGGGGAGAAAGATTTTCAACAACTACAAATCATTCGTAAAATGGTAGAAAAAAATCATTTTCCCGTTACTGTTGTTGGGTGCCCTACTTTGAGAGAGGAAAATGGCTTAGCCATGAGCTCAAGAAATAAGCTCTTGACTAAAGAAGAAAAACAACAGGCATCAATCATATATGAAATTCTGAACGACGTCGTCAAAAAAACGAAATCACAATCCATAGAAGAAATAAAAGAATGGGTTTCCAATCAATTTAAAAATCATCCTCTTTTTGATTTGCAGTACTTTATAATTGCTGAAGAAAAAACATTAAAAAGTGTATCAATAATTTCTCAAAATAAGCCACAGAGAGCTTTTATTGCTGTTACTATAAAGAATATTCGACTGATTGATAATATTTCAATAAAGCACTAACTTCTTCACTAATTATTCCCTTTTAACTTTTAAAAAGTAGTATTTTTGTCACATGTTAGTTCAAGTTGTAAAATCTAAAATCCATCGCGTTAAAGTAACCGGTGCTGATATAAATTACATAGGAAGCATTACTATTGATGAGGACCTTATGAATGCTGCAAATATTATTGAAGGAGAGCGTATTCAGGTTGTCAATAATAACAATGGAGAACGTTTAGAAACCTATGTTATTCCTGGTCCAAGAAAAAGTGGTGAAATAACCCTAAATGGTGCCGCTGCAAGAAAAGTGGCAATCGGAGATATATTGATATTAATCACCTATGCTTTAATGGATTTAAAAGAAGCTAAAACTTTTAAGCCTGCTCTTATATTTCCTAATGAAATCACTAACATGCTCTCTTAAGTTTTGAATTCGAAAATAAAAAAAAGTTTATCTCTAATTTTACCTCTGATCTTTGGAGGAGGATTGGTTTGGTATTTATTTACCATAATTCCGCCTAAAACACTATTAGAGTATTTTAAAAAGGCGAATTATTGGTGGATTGCTCTTGGTTTATTTTTTGGCATCCTTAGTCACTTATCTAGAGCATATCGTTGGAAATTTCTACTTGAACCTATGGGGTATGCTCCTAGATTTACCAACAGTTTTTTGGCAGTTTTAATTGGGTATTTTGTCAACTTAGCCATTCCAAGAGCTGGGGAAGTCTCTAGAGCAACAGTCATGGCTAATTATGAAGGTATTCCTTTTGAAAAAGGATTTGGAACCATCATAGCAGAAAGAGTTGCAGATTTAGTAATGATGTTTCTTGTCATTGGAGTAACACTATTGATTCAGTTCGAATTTATATATCAGCTTCTAAAAGAAAATTTCGATCCCATCAAGCTTTCTCTAACTGCCTTAATAGCATTTATTGGTAGCTTATTATTTTTTAGGTATGTTAAAAAATCAAAGAGTGGGTTTGGTGGAAAAATTAAAAAGTTTCTTAAAAGTTTAGTTGAGGGAATTACTAGTATTTTTAGAATGAAAGACAAATGGGCTTTCATTTTTCACACTGTATTTATTTGGGCAATGTATATTCTTATGTTTTGGGCAACAATACCGGCAATTGAGGGGCTATCCGTTCCTTTTGGAGGTGTTTTAGTTGGATTTATTGCCGGAGCTTTAAGCATCGCTGCAACAAATGGAGGGATTGGTTTGTATCCATTAGCGGTTGCTGGAGCCTTTACCTTATTTAATGTACCTGAAGAGCCGTCTACTGCTTTTGGAAGCGTAATGTGGGCTGCACAAACAGTGATGGTTATTGTTTTTGGAGGACTCTCTTTTTTAGTTTTACCAATCCTCAATAAAGAAAAGTAATTTCCTTTTCTTTGTGTAAACTTTATTAAATAATGGCGAAAGTTAAAAGTACTTTTTTTTGTCAACATTGTGGAGCTCAACATGCAAAATGGATGGGGCAATGTAGTACTTGTAATGAATGGAATACTATTGCTGAAGAGGTTGTGTCTAAAGAAAGTGTTAGAGATTGGAAACAGTCTAATCGTATAAAAAGCATTTCAAAACCTTTAAAAATTAAAGAAATTCAATTAAATGCAGAAGAAAGAATTCCAACAAAAAACAAAGAGTTAGATGCTGTTTTAGGTGGTGGATTAGTCAAAGGGTCTGTTACATTACTTGGCGGAGAGCCCGGTATTGGAAAATCAACATTGCTCCTTCAAGTGGCTTTGGCAATTACCCACAAAGTATTATATGTGTCTGGAGAAGAAAGCCAATCCCAAATAAAAATGAGAGCAGAAAGAATTCAAAGCCAACAATCTAGTTGTCTTATTCTTACAGAAACAAATACACAACAAATATTTAAAAATATTGAGCAATTATCCCCAGAAGTTTTAGTCATTGATTCTATACAAACCCTTCATACTAATTCTATTGAAGCTTCTTCCGGAAGCATTTCACAAATTAGAGAAACAACAGCTGAATTGATAGCATTTGCAAAGGAAACAGAAACCCCTGTTGTTCTAATAGGGCATATAAATAAAGAAGGACAAATTGCTGGGCCAAAAATTTTAGAGCATATGGTTGATGTTGTTTTACAGTTTGAAGGGGATAGAAATCATACATATAGAATATTGCGTTCTCAAAAAAACCGATTTGGCTCTACGGCAGAATTAGGTATTTATGAAATGCTTTCAACAGGTTTAAGAGAAGTTTCAAATCCATCAGAAATTTTAATTTCAAAAAAAGATACTGATCTAAGCGGTACTGCTATTGCCTCTACTCTTGAGGGATTTAGGCCATTAATGATTGAAATTCAAGCTCTTGTAAGTACTGCAGTTTATGCAACTCCGCAAAGAACAACAACAGGATATAGTTTAAAACGCTTACATATGGTCTTGGCTGTTTTAGAAAAAAGAGCAGGTTTTAAATTAGCCACAAAGGATGTATTTTTAAATATTACCGGAGGAATTAGTATTGATGACCCAGCTATAGATCTTGCTGTCGTAGCTTCTATTTTATCTTCCAATCAAGATCTTGCTATTTCACCAAGTGTTTGTTTTGCCGCAGAAATTGGATTGGCTGGAGAAATTAGGCCTGTATCCAAGATAGATCAGCGAATTTTAGAAGCTAAAAAACTAGGTTATAAGACATTTGTTACTTCCAAATACAACAAAATTACTTTTGAAGAAAAAGGGATAAAATTAATTCGTGTTGGAAAAGTAGAGGAAGTATTTGCTACTTTATTTGCATAAATAAGCGGCTTTACCTTTTATTTACTCCTTTGATATACTTTTCAAGAGCCATTGTCATAGAGGGTGTTTCTGGTGTTGGTGCAGTAATATTACATTTTAAACCTGCAGATGTAGCTGCCTTAACTGTAGAGTTTCCAAATACCGCAATCCTAGTATTATTTTGCTTAAATTCTGGAAAGTTTTTAAATAAAGAATCTATTCCAGAGGGGCTAAAAAACACCAAAATATCGTAAAAAACATCTTCTAAATCAGACAAGTCACTTACAACCGTCTTATATAAAATGGCTCTTTTCCATCGAACTCCCAATACTTCTAATTCATTAGGGATTAACGGTTTTAATTTATCTGAGGATGGTAATAAAAATTTTTCTTCTTTATGCTTTTTAATTAATTTCCCTAACTCTGGAAATGTTCTTTTACCTACATAAATTTTACGTTTTCTATACACAACATATTTTTGTAAATAAAATGCAACTGCTTCTGATTGACAAAAATATTTCATCGTATCTGGTACTTTAAATCGCATTTCTTCTGCGATTCTAAAAAAATGATCTACAGCATTTCTACTTGTAAGTATAATCGCGGTGAATTTTGATAAGTCAATTTTTTGAGTTCTTACTTCTTTTGTTGAAACTCCTTCAACATGAATAAAAGGCCGAAAATCAATTTTTACTTTCTGTTTATCCGACAACTCCGAATAAGGGGATGTTTCCGTTTTTGGCTTTGGTTGGGATACCAATATTGTTTTCACTTTCATAATCTACTTCTTTTTTTATTTAAAATATCAGTTTAAACAAAATGAACAGCGGTGCTAATTCGAAGGCGCAAAGGTACAAAATAAAATAAAATAACTCTTTTATAATCAGGTTTTTGTTGTAAAACACAATTAACAAAAATCTAATTGACAAAAGAGATATACCTCCTATAAGCAAAAAAGATTGATTCTGAAAACTATAAAAATAGACTAGGTTTACAATGAACAGTCCGATAGATATTGAATAGGAATAGCTTCTTTTTGAGAAAAGAAAATGGGCAAGCTTTTCTTTTATTTCAAATAACTCAATGAGTAAAAGCTCCAACAGAAATTTTGTAAACATAAATAAGAGTAGGTAGCTAGAAAACTTCAGATAATGAAACAAAAAAGCTTCTTTTTCGGCTTGTTGATAAATCACAAAATACATTGAAATAGATAGCATTAAAAAAGTAAAAAAAGAAAAGCCTATATGAAAAAAAGAAAATCGAATATTTTTCTCTTCTGCTTCGATTTCTACAAAACCCTTATTAAAAATAGACATTACATATCCTGTAAATTTTGATGATTTAAAAAGTTTTAGAAAAGAAAGCAACACCAATGAAAACACAAAAATCAACGTAATCCAATTATAAGATAAAATTTCTCTCTGAAGAGCCTCCATTGCTTCTTTTTAGTCGTTAAGATTAACACAAAATTAGTAATAAAATAATGTATCTTTGTGCATATTCCGTCACATTTTATGTCCGATACTTTAGTAATTATTCCAACCTACAACGAAAAAGAAAACATAGAAGCTATAATAAAAGCTGTTTTCAAACAAAAAAAAGAGTTTCACATTTTAGTTGTTGACGATAATTCTCCTGATGGTACTGCTAATATCGTTGACCGTTTAATGACACAATACCCTAAGAATCTTTTTATTGAAAAAAGAAAGGAGAAAAATGGGTTAGGGGCTGCTTATATTCATGGGTTTGAATGGGCCATCAATAAACAGTACGATTATATTATAGAAATGGATGCTGATTTTTCTCATAATCCATCAGATTTGGTAAGGCTATACAATGCTTGTAAAAAAGAGGGGGCAGATGTTTCTATTGGGTCTAGATATTCTCAAGGAATCAACGTCGTGAATTGGCCTATGAAACGTGTTTTATTGTCCTTTTTTGCTTCAAAATATGTTCGATTTATTACTGGTATTCCAATACATGATACAACTGCTGGTTTTGTTTGCTACAAAAGAAAGGTCTTAGAAACCATAAAGCTTGATTCCATTAGATTTGTTGGCTATGCTTTTCAAGTAGAAATGAAATTTAAGGCTTGGAAACATAAATTTAATATTAAAGAAGTTTCTGTTATTTTTACCGAAAGAACCTTAGGAAAATCTAAAATGAGCAAAGGAATTATTTTTGAAGCCTTATTTGGTGTCATAAAAATGCGATTAAAAGGAGTGCGATGATTTCTTATCTCATAAAAAATGCTACAATCGTCAATGAAGGGGTCTCCTTTATCGGTGATGTGCTTTTAGAAAATGGTTTTATTAAAAAAATTAGCCGCTCTATCATCGCAAATCATGCTTCTATTGTTGATGCTCGTGGAAAATTTTTACTCCCTGGTTTAATTGATGATCAAGTTCATTTTAGAGAGCCTGGATTAACATATAAAGCCGATATTGCTAGTGAAAGCAAGGCTGCTATTGCTGGTGGAATTACCTCTTTTATCGAGATGCCAAACACAGTCCCTCAAGCGACTACTCAAAAATTATTGCAAGAAAAATTTGACATTGCTCAAAAAACATCTCTTGCGAATTATTCTTTTATGTTTGGTGGCACTAACGATAACTTAGAAGAGCTTTTACAAACCAATCCAAAAAATGTTGCTGGGATTAAATTATTTTTAGGATCATCAACGGGAAATATGTTAGTAAATGATTCTGAAGTCTTAGAAAAAATATTTTCTTCAACTACGTTAATTATTTCTGTTCATTGTGAGGACGAAGAAACCATACAAAAAAATACTGCTTATTACAAAAAAAAATATGGCGAGAATATCCCCATAGAATTACATCCAATCATACGAAGTGAACAGGCTTGTTATTTGTCTTCTTCTAAAGCCATTGCTTTGGCAAAGAAAACAGGAGCAAGATTACATGTTTTTCATTTGTCAACAGCCAAGGAAACCAGCTTGTTTAGAAATGATATCCCTATAGAAGAAAAACAAATTACTTCTGAAGTCTGTGTGCATCATCTTTGGTTTACCGATAAAGATTATAAAGAAAAAGGTACGCATATTAAATGGAATCCAGCAATAAAAACAGACAAGGATAGAGCCACGTTATGGGAGGCTTTGTTGGATGACCGACTAGATGTTATTGCTACTGATCACGCACCACATACATTAAAAGAAAAGTCTAATTCTTATCTAAAAGCTCCCAGTGGAGGCCCTCTGGTTCAACACGCTCTATTAGCTTTGTTGGAAAAAGTAAAAGAGAGGGTATTGCCTATAGAAAAACTCGTTGAAAAAGCATGTCATAATCCCGCTAAAATATTTCAAATAGAGAAAAGAGGATTTATTAGAGAAGGCTATTTTGCAGACATTGTTTTGGTAGACTTAAATGCTCCTCAAACTATTTGTAAAGAAAATATTTTATACAAATGTGGTTGGTCTCCTTTTGAAGGGGTCTGTTTTTCTTCTAGCGTTACTCAAACTTTTGTAAATGGGGTTTTGGTTTTTGATAACGGAGTTTTTAATACTGCTACAAAAGGAAAAAGAATTACTTTTGACAGATTATGAAATACTTAATTGTTTTTTTTGTATTGGCCTGGCTCCTGCTTTCTTGTACAAGCAATACTATTTATGAGAAGCCTAAAGATCTTATCCCAAAAGATACAATGATTTTACTTTTAAAAGATTTATATGTTGCAACTTCTGCAAAAGCCATTAAAAACATAAATCAACAAAAAAAAATCTCTTACATATCATTGGTTTATGACACATATAATATAGACAGTCTTCGTTTTAGAAAAAGTAGTCTTTATTATACCTCTGAGATTGATGAATACGAGCCAATGTTAAATCAAGTAATGAATCTGTTAGAAAAAGAAAAGGCTATCCTTTCAAGAATTAAAAAAACTAAAGACTCTGTAATCAACGAATCTGTAAAAAAGAAAAAAGAAGCTCTTAAAGAAAAAAGCAAGAGAGAGAACTTTGAAAAAATAAAGTTCTCTAAAAACTCTTTAAAAAAGAGGCGGGTTAAAAAAAAATCAACGTAAAAAATTATCAACTTCTTTTTTAATGACTATGTCAATTCTTTCAAATTTTACACCTAGTTCTTTTGATATTTTTTCAGAAGAGTAATAGGTTTTTGAATTTAGTGTTTTTGAAGTCTCCTTAGTCATTTTTGGTTTTCTAGAAGTTAACCAGGAAACTATTCGTTCCCAACGCCAAAAGACACTTGTATGCCATTTTCTTATTTTTTTATTTGGTCTGTTGATTTTGAAGGCATCAGCAATAGAAAACAATACCTCTTTATAACTTTTATTTTCAGATACTAAAACAAAACGATCATTTTTACTGGAACCTTCCATCAGCTTAACTAAACAAAGTGCCACATCATGTACGCCAACAAAACCAGTAACTCCCTCAGCATAATATCGGAACCCTTTATAAACTTGTGAAAATAATTGCCCTGTCCCAGTGTCCCAAAAACCGCCTCCTAAAATAACTCCTGGGTTGGCAATAACAACATCAAGTCCCTCTTGGCTTGCTCGCCATACCTCCATCTCGGCACCGTATTTTGTAATCGCATATCCATTATTGTCATTTTGAATCCATTCATTTTCTTCATTAGCAAATTCTTTCTTGGGATCATCACCAATTGAAGCAATTGAACTAACAAAACATAGCTTATCAACTTTTGCATCGATTGATAAGTTTACAACGATGGCGGTTCCATGAATATTGACCTTTCTCATTTCAATATAGTCTTTCGGATCAAAAGAAATAAGTGCTGCACAATGATAGACTTTGGTAATTCCCTCAAAAACAGGAATCATAGATGGAACATCGGTAATATCTGCTTGTACCCACTCTATTTTTGAAAATAAATCAAAAGATGTTGTATTCTCATAAGAAAAGATTTTTTTAGTCTTTTCTATACTTTCTAGCGTTCTATATATCGCTCTTATATGATTGTTTTGCTCTGTTAAACGAACTAATAAGTGAGATCCTACTAGACCTGTCCCTCCTGTAACTAAAATCATCCTGCGAAGTTAGTTTATTTAGCTCAGAAATGTATCTTTGCTTTATTATACAATAAGAACAATGACAAATTTTGTTGAAGAGTTGCGATGGCGAGGATTGTTACATGATATCATGCCAGAAACTGAAGCGTATTTACTAAAATATCCCACAGTTGGTTATATTGGGTTTGATCCTACGGCAGATTCTTTACATATTGGAAGTTTAGTTCAAATTTTGGTATTGAAACATTTTCAAAACGCAGGTCATACGCCTATTGCGCTTGTGGGGGGTGCTACTGGAATGGTGGGAGACCCCTCTGGAAAATCTGCAGAAAGAAACCTATTAGACGAGGAAAGTTTATTAAATAATATTAACGGAGTAAAAGCGCAATTAGAACAGTTTTTAGATTTTGATGCTCCTAAGAACCCTGCCAAAATGGTCAATAATTTTGATTGGATGAAAGAGATTTCTCTAATCAATTTTGTTCGTGATACAGGAAAACATATCACAGTAAATTATATGATGGCTAAAGATTCTGTAAAGAGGCGTTTGAGTTCAGAATCTACTGAAGGAATGAGTTTTACCGAATTTACTTACCAATTGTTTCAAGGCTATGATTTCTATCACTTGTACAAAAACATGGACTGTAAATTGCAAATGGGAGGGTCTGATCAATGGGGAAATATTACCACAGGGACAGAGTTAATTCGAAGGAAAACTCAAGGGAAAGCCTATGCTATTACAATCCCCTTAATTACCAAAGCAGATGGTACAAAGTTTGGAAAAACAGAAGGAGGCAATGTTTGGTTAGACCCCAAACGAACCTCTCCCTATAAATTTTACCAATATTGGCTGAACTCTTCTGATGAAGATGCGGAGAATTTTATTAAAATTTTTACCTTTTTAGAAAAAGAAACAATTGATGTTTTAATTGCCGAACACAAACAAGCGCCACATATGCGATTACTGCAAAAGAAAATTGGAGAAGAGGTTACCATGATGACACATGGAAAAGAAGCCTATGAGAATGCCATAAAAGCCTCTCAAATTCTTTTTGGAAAATCTACTGCAGAAGATTTAAAATCATTGGACAAACATACTTTTTTAGAAGTGTTTGAAGGAGTTCCTCAAGCAACAGTCTCTATGGATGATATTAAAAATGGTTTAGATATAATTGCTGCGTTGGCTTCTAAAACGGGATTTCTAAAGTCTAACGGGGACGCTAGGAGAGCTTTACAAGAAAATGCCATCTCTGTAAATAAAGAAAAAGTAAGTGCCGATTTTTTAATAAGAACTACTGATTTGATTTCGGGTCATTATATCTTATTACAGCGAGGTAAAAAGAATTACTTTTTATTGACTGTAGAATGAAAAACAGTCATAAAATGGGGGTGTCATTATATAACCAATAAATTACAGCCTCTAATCTCAGAATGATCAAAACGTCCCAATATTTCAAAAGATCCGTCATGATTTACTTTCCCCAGGTCTTGAGTGGCAATAAAAGAGCAAGAATTGTAATTAGCTAAATCTATTATGTTGAGGCCTCCTGTTTGATGGTTGTCTAAGATTGTTAATGGGTCTTCTGTGTCTCTTGTTAGTGACTTCATCCAGGGGGGGCACTCAAATATTCCATCTCCTTTAGAATATCCCTGACTTAATAATTCTGTCATTCCGTATTCTGAATGAATACTATGAACACCAAAACCATTACAAAGGATTTTATGAAGCTCTTCCCTAACGAGTTCTTTTCGTTTTCCTTTCATTCCTCCAGTCTCCATAATGATGGTGTTTTGAAGTTGAAATGTTTCTTTTTCTATCAAATCTAACAAGGCAAAGCTAACTCCTATTAGCAGGGTTTTTTCTTCTTTTTCATCTAACTGCTTTAAGGTGGAAGAAAGCTCTGAAAAATTTTGTAAATAAAATCCACTTGTAGGTTTGTTGGTTTGTTGAATCAAATCATCCATCATATAAATCAACGAGGAGCCTTCTCTTTCTAAATAATTAGGCAACAAGGCTAAAATTGTATAGTCTTTAATATCTCCATAAAAATATTGAATACCTTTTAGATAACTTTTTTGATACCAACTTAGATCTGTGACCTTGTGTTTACTTGGAATACTTCCTGAGGTTCCAGAACTAGTAAACGTTTTTTGAACATCTTTCATAGAAGAAAGGACAGAATGAGATTTAAAAAATTGAATAGGAAGAAATGGTATTTCATGAATCTCTTTTACCTCACTTGGGCTCTTGTATAATAAATCACAAAAAGAACGGTAAACCTTATTATGTTCAAACTGATGTTTAAAAACACGTAGAGCCGCCTCTTTAAAATCTCGTTCTGATTGTATGTTGAAAATTGTTTTTTGCATCTTTCACAAAAATAATAGGATTTAAACAATATCCTTTGATTATAATTGATAAAAACAGCTTCCTATTTTGTAAAACTTTATTGTATTTTTGATACCATAAAACAAAATAAAAAACAATGGCAGATTTTGGAATACAACAAGCTTTAAAAGAATTGGGTTTAAAGGAGGTTAACGAGGGAACCTCTACCGGATCTCATCATTTTTCTCACGGGAAAATCATAGAAAGTTATTCTCCTGTAGATGGAACAATGATTGGGAAAATCCGTTCAACAACGAAAGAAGATTATGAAAAGGTAATGGAAACTGCTTCGGCAGCTTTTGTACAATGGAGAAAAAAACCTGCACCACTTCGAGGTGAAATTATTCGTCAATTTGGAGAGAAACTTCGAGAGAAAAAAGAAGCTCTTGGGAAATTGGTTTCCTATGAAATGGGAAAATCATACCAAGAAGGCCTAGGTGAGGTGCAAGAAATGATTGATATCTGCGATTTTGCCGTAGGCTTATCACGCCAATTACACGGACTAACAATGCATTCAGAAAGACCAGGTCATAGAATGTACGAACAATATCATCCTTTAGGGGTTGTAGGAATCATTTCTGCATTTAACTTTCCCGTGGCTGTTTGGGCCTGGAATACGGCACTGGCTTGGATTTGTGGTGATGTTTGTGTTTGGAAACCTTCTGAAAAGACACCCATGTGTGGAATGGCTTGTCAAAACATTGCTGCGGAAGTTTTTACCGAAAATAACTTGCCTGAGGGAATCTGTAACTTGATAAACGGAGACTATAGGGTTGGAGAATTTCTGACAAAAGACACTAGAGTTCCATTAGTTTCTGCTACTGGATCTACTAGAATGGGTAAAATTGTTGCTCAGGAGGTCGCTGCTCGCCTTGGAAAATCATTATTAGAATTGGGGGGTAATAATGCAATTATTGTTACTCCAGATGCCGATATAAAAATGACTGTGATTGGGGCAGTATTTGGTGCTGTGGGAACTGCTGGACAACGATGTACCTCAACAAGAAGATTGATTATCCATGAGTCTATTTATGATACTGTAAAAGAGGCTATTGTTAAGGCCTACGGACAATTGAGAATTGGGAACCCTTTAGATGAAAATAATCATGTAGGGCCGCTGATTGATACCGATGCTGTAACAATGTATACTGCTGCTTTAGAAAAAGTAGTGGCAGAAGGCGGAAAGATTCTTGTTCAAGGAGGTGTCCTCTCTGGAGAGGGTTATGAAAGTGGTTGTTATGTAAAACCTGCTATTGCGGAGGCGAGTAATTCTTATGAGATTGTACAGCATGAAACTTTTGCTCCTGTTCTATATTTATTAAAATATACTGGAGATGTAACCAATGCCATTGAACTTCAAAATAGTGTCGCGCAAGGATTGTCTTCGGCAATCATGACCAACAATTTACGAGAAGCAGAAGCTTTTTTATCGGTTGCTGGATCTGATTGTGGAATTGCCAATGTTAATATTGGAACTTCCGGAGCAGAAATTGGAGGAGCGTTTGGTGGCGAAAAAGAAACTGGTGGTGGTAGAGAATCTGGTTCTGATGCATGGAAAATATATATGCGTCGACAAACCAATACAATAAACTATACCGCTGATTTACCCTTAGCGCAAGGAATCAAATTTGATTTATAAATGATGTAATATTCCTTGTAAGTTTATCCTGTATAAAAAACCACCTGTTTCCATGTGGTTTTTTTTGTACCTTTACAAAGCTATGAAATTTTTAACCCTAACTACCCTTATTTTATTGTTTGGCTTAACCGGTTGTCAAGAAAACTTGGATTTTAATGATTCGGAAGGTCTAATTGATTACACAAATGAACCGGAAAATCAAATTATCTACACCGCTGATAAAGAGATTCTCATCCCTTCAATATTAAATGCTCGATGGAGAGATTTTAATGCTATCGTGGATATGTCAGATGACAATATTAGAAACACTTTAATTGTAGAATTAAGCAATAGGACTAATGAAAATATCTCATACTTACAAACGAAATCTAACTTAGAACTTTCTGTTTACAGTTTACTATACACGTTTCTAAAAACGGCTTCAATACGTTCAGAAGATGAATTACAAAACATGACCCTAGGCAACCAAAGGAATACATTAATTGTTGAAAATGCAAACCGCTTAGCAAACCAAAACACTAGTGGGCTTCAAAACTTATCTACAGCAAAACTAGTTCAATTAGGCTACAGTTGGTATTTGCCAACTACATACAATACATTGATAAATTACGACAATGGAAAAATCTCAAAAATTACTTCCCCTTATCAATTTAAATTACACGATAATCTTGGAAGAAGTATGGATGTATTGAAGATTGTTAAAACAAATGAATCTTTAAATAATACCTACGAATATCTAGGAGTTTATCATATACAAACTTCGCCCGATAACTTTAACCTTCAGTTAGCTGGCTCAAATGATTTATTCAAATGGAATCATATTATAGAACTAGACTATGATGCTCACCAAGGAGATATCGTAAAATGGAATCAAGGATATCTCATCGCATATGAAGAGGATAAAACACAGGGTATTAATAATATAGCGTTGAGGTATTACGATGATTATCAAGATTTAATTTCAAATAATACTTCCTATACAAAGAGTATCAACACCTCACTACATAGTTTTGGCGTTGAGGGAACACCTGATATCAGAAACGTTTCTGGAAGCTCTCCTCAAAATGGAAATATACAGATTGGATTTCATTATTATGATGGGGATGTGGATAGATTAGCAATGGGGGTGCTAAAAAATGGTGATTATTGGAAAGCTTGGAAAGATGCTCTATCTGAATATAATTTTAGAGAAATGGATTTTAAAGGAAATATAGGAAGTAGAAAAAGCTTTCAATATGGGAACACTGATCTTCTTTTACAAGAAGCCAGACTAATCAAAGGAGATTGGAGTACTTGGAAAATAATGTTGGGCCTCAATGTATTTTATACAGAAGTTTTGATTTCTACGCCTGCAGGTTCTACCTCATTTGCGAACCCTTCCATAATACAGACTGAAAATAATAAATATGCCATCACTTTATTTTTACCTACAGAAGGAAATGCTACTAGTGAGAACAACGGAGGGGTAATCTATGAAAAATAGCCTGTTACAACAAAGTATATAAAAAACCACTTGTTTCCAGGTGGTTTTTTGTTCTTTTTTTGTACTTTGACAAAGCCATAAAATCTAAACCAAATTATTGGCTTATTGAAAATAGCAGAGATTTATACCACATTAAAAACCAAACAGTATGAAAAGAATGATTCTAGTTTTTTTAGTATCCCTAATTTATTCTCAATCTTATTGTCAAAAACCAAGAGCAAGAGATTTAGGAGTACCCTTTGTTGGGAAAACAGGAAACTTTAATGCCATTACAGATGTTAAAGGAGTTGAAGTAGGATATAGTACTATCATTTCGGGAAAAGGAGAAAATATAGTAGGAAAAGGACCTATAAGAACTGGAGTTACTGCAATATTTCCCAGAGGTAAGGCCAAAAAATTTAGTCCTGTTTATGCCAATTGGTACAGTCTTAATGGCAATGGTGAGATGACAGGTACGACCTGGGTAACGGAATCTGGCTTTTTAGAAACACCAATTATGATTACAAACACAAATAGTGTTGGTGAAGTTAGACAGGCAGTGCTGAAATGGTATGTTGATACGGATTGGTATAATGGGGAAGATTGGTGGTATACTTATCCGGTAGTGGCAGAAACATACGATGGATTTCTTAATGACATATACGGATTCCACGTAAAAGAGGAACATGTTTTAGAAGCTATTCAGAACTCATCGAGCGGAAAAATTGCAGAGGGAAACGTTGGTGGAGGAACTGGTATGATGTGTTTAGGCTTTAAAGGTGGAACTGGAACTTCTTCAAGAGTTTTTAAAATTAAGGATTCAACATATACAATTGGTGCAATTGTTCAATCAAATTTTGGAGCCAAAAGAAACTTGTCAATTGCTGGAGTACCTGTTGGTGTAGAATTAAAAGACACTCTAAACCACAAGTTTAATGCGCCGCCTAAATCAAGAAGACAAGAAGGAGATGGCTCTATCATAGTAATTATAGCAACTGACGTACCTCTTTTGCCTCATCAATTAAAAAGAATTGCTCAAAGAGTTCCATTAGGTATTGGAATTGTTGGTGGACGGGGCAGTAATGGCTCTGGAGATATCTTTTTAGCATTCTCAACTGCAAACGAAAATGCATTTAATCGAGATAAAACAACAACAGTTAAATCAATGTCTAATGACCAGCTAATGCCTGTTTTTGAAGCAACTGTTCAGGCTGTTGAGGAAGCGATTGTTAATGCAATGGTTGCCGCTGAAACTATGGAAGGTATTAACGGAAATAAAGCCTATGCTTTACCTCACGACTTACTGATTAAAGTACTAAGAAAGTATAACCGGATAAAAAAATAAAATGGCGCAAAAATGTAGAGCCAGAATCGAGACGGATTGGACTAGGGGTGAATCCTATTGGAGAAATTAATAACGCGCGAATTGAGATTTACAAAATAATTACAAAATTTAGACATAAAAGAAACAACCAAAAATATATTGAGCCAAAAATAAGTGAATACGAAAGCACAAAATAACAACATAAAACTGGGGGTATAATTTCACAAACAAAAAATCGTAAATAATCACTTACACTAGTTGTATTAAATACCTCAAAAAAATTACTTTGTACTATATATTAAACTCGAAACTAAAAATTAAAAATATGAAAACTAAAATTTTAGGAATAGCAATTATAGCAATGTTGTTTTCTTGCAAAGAAGACGCTAAGATGTCTCAAAAAGATATTCAACAATACACTATTGAACAATTCATGGATAACGAAGCGGTTAGTGGCGGAAGCTTTTCACCAGATAATAGTAATATACTTATTTCGAGCAATCGATCCGGTATTTATAATGTATATACTATTCCAACGAGAGGAGGTGAAATGACAGCAATCACTAAATCTGACAGTACTTCTTTTACAGCGAGATCCTATTTCCCAAATGATAATAGAATGTTATTAAATGCAGATGGAAATGGTGATGAAATTGATCATCTTTTTGTAAGAGAACTTGATGGAACGATTAAAGATATAACGCCAGAAGAAGGAGCAAAAGCTAGTTTTTACGGATGGTCTGAAGATGAAAAATACTTATATTATGGTTCAAACAAAAGAAATCCAAAATATTTTGATGTTTACAAAATGTCTATTGACGATTATAATTCAGAAATGATATATCAAGATGATACTGGACTTCGATTTTCAGGAATATCTAATAATGAAAATTATTTTGCACTAAGTAAATCGGTAACTAGAAACGACAATGACCTGTTTCTTTATAATGTAACTACAAAAAAGTCCATAAAAATCAATAAAAACCAAAGTGGTAATTCATTTGAAGATTTTTCTAAGGACAACAGTACTCTCTATTATACGACTGATGATGGTTCAGAATTTGCCTATCTAAAATCTTATAACTTAAAGACTCAAGAGAGAAAAACGGTTTTAGAGAAATCTTGGGATATTTCTGGTGCTGGATTCACGTCACAAGGAAGGTATATGGTAATTTATGTTAATGATGATGGTAGAAACGTTATTGATGTTTTGGACGCCAAAACTATGACTCCTATCGAATTACCTGATTTTGGCGATAAAAGCATTACAAGTGTGAAGTTTAACGATGACGAATCATGGATGCGAATGTATGTTGGAGGCTCAAATGTTCCTTCTGATTTATTCACTTATAATTTAGCAACAAAAGAAAAATACAAACTCACTAATGTTTTGAATGATGAGATAAATGCTGAAGATTTAGTTACAGCCAAAGTAGTTCGTTATAAATCGTTTGACGGAACTGTTATTCCAGCTATCTATTATTTACCTAAAGAAGCATCTGCCGAGAACAAAGTCCCAGCAATGGTTTGGGTTCATGGTGGTCCTGGAGGACAAACACGCCAAGGTTTTAGTTCCTTAATTCAGTATATGGTAAACCACGGATATGCCGTTTTAGCCGTCAATAATCGCGGTAGTAGTGGCTACGGAAAAACATTCTACCAAATGGATGATTTAAACCATGGAGAAAAAGATTTACAAGATTGTGTAGAAGGCAAAAACTGGTTAGTAACACAAGCCGAAATTGATGAAGATAAAATAGGAATTATAGGTGGTTCTTATGGGGGTTACATGACTATGGCAGCACTAACCTATACCCCAGAAGAATTTAATGTTGGTGTGAATCTTTTTGGAGTAACCAACTGGCTACGTACTTTAAAAAGTATTCCTCCATATTGGGAGTCTATGAGAAAATCACTATACTTGGAACTAGGCGATCCTTTTACAAAAGACTCCGTTCGATTAAAACGAATTTCACCATTATTTCATACGGATAAAGTTACCAAGCCATTAATTGTATTACAAGGCGCTCAAGACCCAAGAGTATTGCAAGTAGAATCAGATGAAATTGTTGCAGGCGTTAGAAAAAATGGAGTTACAGTAGATTATGTATTGTTTGAGGATGAGGGCCATGGTTTTGTGAAAAAAGAAAATCAAATAGAAGCATATAGCCGAATACTCAAGTTTTTAGATGAGTATCTTAAAAATGAAAATAAGGCTATTTAAGGAGAGTTTCAAAAAATGTAACTGGATAAAAAATAACATGTTCCAACAATGGCTATTCATAAATTGGTTGTTCTCACTGATTCTTAAAATTCCTGTGGAATTTCCAATTTGGTTTGTATTTGCTAAATTTAACGCCTAAAACACAGCGAACCTTATTCTAACACCTTTTCTATAAATATTAATCTATTATTATGAAGTATTTTTTTTACATCTCGTTTTATTTATGCGCAATTTGTGCTTTTGGCCAAGATAATTTAACCTATCAAAAGCCCCCAAGTGACATACTAGAGCTAGTAGATATACCACGAGCGCCTAGTGTATTGCTCGATGAAAATAAAGATAATATGATACTACTATACAGAGATTCATATAAATCTATTGAAGAGCTCTCTAAAGAAGAACTTCGATTAGGTGGATTACGGATTGATCCGAAAACAAATATTGGAAGTAGAGTAACTTATTTCAATAATGTTAAAATAAAAAACCTTAATAAAAAAAATGCTAGAATCATACAGGTGCAAGGATTACCGAAAAATGCTAAGCTTACCAATTTTATTTGGTCGCCTGATCAAAGTAAAATTGCCTTAACGAATACTACAGAAAAAGGTGTTGAGGTTTGGGTGCTCGATATTAACTCAGCTTCTTTGTCAAAAATTACAACAGCTACTGCAAATGCAAATACAGGTAGTGTTCTCAACTGGTTCAAAGACGGAAATGCTCTGTTAGTTAAAATGGTTTCAAAAAAGAGAAAGCCCTTAATAAATACTAAAACCGCCATACCAACCGGACCAACAATTTCAGTTAATGATGGAAAAAAAGCTCAAAATAGAACCTATCAAGACTTGCTTAAAAACAAAAATGACGAACATAATTTTGAACAATTAGCCCTTTCAGAAATTTATAAGATTTCACTGGATGGCTCGAAAGAAAAATGGTTGGCCGACAATATGTATACGCGTATAAATTTTTCACCTGATGGCAATTATGTATTAATTGTAACCATCGAAAAACCTTTTTCTTATTTAGTACCATATGGAAGATTCCCCTCAAAAACAGTCATTTACACAAAAGATGGAAAGAAGGTAAAAACCGTTTTAGAAGTACCGCTTATAGAGAACCTACCTAAAGGGTTTATGGCCGTAAGAACTGGTAAGAGAAATTTTAATTGGAGAAGTGATAAACCTGCAGCTTTAATTTATACAATAGCAATGGATGGTGGCGACCCCGAGAACAAAGTGAAATATCGTGATGAGATATTTCAATTGGAAGCTCCATTTAATTCAACAGGGAGAAGCCTATTAAAAACTATCAATAGATTTCGTTATATACAATGGGGTAATGATAAAGTTGCAATTGCACACGATTATTGGTGGAATACGAGAAATACAAAATCTTATATTTTTAATCCATCCAATCCTTCGCAACAACCCGCGCTGCTTACAGATAGGAATTATCAAGATCGCTATAGTGACCCTGGAACATTTGTAACTGAAAGAAATACTATGGGTAGTCAGGTATTAGCCATTGTGAATGATGACGCATTTTTAATCGGAGATGGCTTTACAAAAAAAGGGCAATTCCCATTTTTGGATCAGCTAAATCTAAAAACACAAAAAAAGAAAAGAATTTACCAGTCTGAATATACCGATAAAATTGAAAGTATTACAAATTATGATCCTAAAAAGAAAGAATTATTAGTCAGAATTGAATCACCTAAAACATATCCTAATTATTATTTTAGAAAAGTTAAAAAAGAGAAACTTACCCAGGTAACTCATTTTGAAAACCCTTTTAAAAGTATTCAAAATGTACACAAAGAAGTGATCAATTACAAGCGTGAAGATGGGCTAGACCTTTCTGGCACCTTATATTTACCTGTTGGTTATAATAAAGACAAAAAAGAAAAAATGCCTATGATCTTGTGGGCATATCCAACAGAATTTAAAGATAAGTCCAGTGCTGGGCAAAGCACTAAAAACTCAAACGAATTTACGTACCCATATTACGGCTCTATGATTTATTGGGTCACTCGGGGCTATGCTGTATTAGATGATGCTTCATTCCCAATTGTAGGAGAGGGAGAAAAAGAACCTAACGATTCTTTTAGAGAACAATTGGTAGCAAACGCAAAAGCAGCGATTGATGCTGTTGACGAATTAGGATACATTGATCGGGACAGGGTTGCTGTTGGAGGGCATAGTTATGGTGCTTTTATGGTAGCAAACCTTTTGTCACACTCTAATTTATTTGCCGCAGGAATCGCTAGAAGTGGTGCATACAATAGAACGTTAACCCCTTTCGGATTTCAAAGCGAACAAAGAAGTTATTGGGAGTCTCCTGAGATATATTATACCATGTCTCCATTTATGCATGCTGAAAAAATGAATCAACCATTATTGCTTGTTCACGGAGAAGCCGACAATAATTCTGGCACCTATCCTATGCAAAGCGAACGTTACTTTAATGCGCTTAAAGGTTTAGGAGCCACTGTACGATTGGTAATGTTACCAAAAGAAAGCCACGGGTACCGCTCTAAAGAAAGTATTCTTCATTTATTGTGGGAACAAGACCAATGGCTAGAAAAACATGTGAAAAACAAAAAATGATCGAACTAAAAAAAGTTCCGGTCATTATTTTAAATGGATTCCTAGGGTCTGGTAAAACAACACTTTTTAGAAGTCTACTGTCTCAATCAAAAAAGAAAAACATCTCTGTTTGTGCAATTGTTAACGACATGAGTGAACTAGATGTAGATGGCGAACTGATAGGAAATACCAACATGGTTGAAGAAAATAACGATATTCTTATTTCTATTTCCTCATGTGTTCTTAGCAGTAAAATCGGTGTTGAAAAACTTGACCAGGCAGTCCAAAAACTGCTTTCAAACCAAGAACTTGAACTAATTATTATTGAAACTTCTGGAAGCTGTCACCCGATGCCGCTCATAGAATATTTCAAAGATCAAGAACAGGTAAAGTTGACTGGAGTATTAGTACTTGTTGATAGCTTAATGTTGGCTCACGATTTCAACTATGGAGAAAGTCTCATTCAGCAAATGCAACGAAATATAGTAACAGGAAAACGAGACACCACCAACTTATTGGTTGAGCAGATTTTATTTTGTAGTCATTTAATTTTGACTAAAGCAGATCGTATAGAAGCCGAAAAACTTCCAGATATTGCAACTTATGTGCAACAGATTAATCCTCTAGCCTCAACACATTCTGTAATATTTGGGAATCTCACTATTGAATCTTTATTTGAACTTAAGGAGTATGATTACTTTAAAGTAACACAATTGATTAAGGAGCTCAAGCCAATATTGGAAAATGAAGAACATGATGACAGACCTTACGATATAGAAACGAGAGTAATCAAAGATGACAGACCTTTCCATCCTCAACGTCTTTGGGAAATTTGTCATCAATATCTTGACAAGAGAATCTATCGAAGTAAAGGTTTTTTCTGGCTTGCCAGCCGGGATAAACAATCATTGCTTTGGCAGCAGGCTGCTGGTGGGATAAGCCTGGAATTGATCGGATTCTGGAGATCAGGGATTGTTGAAGATAAGGATAATGGTCTATCAAAAATGGAAATTGAATCACTAAAAGAACTTCTAGCTAAAGAATCTGGTCGATTTGGAGATCGGCACTGTGACCTAACTGTAATTGGAGATAAGGCACAGATAAATCAATTTACAGATAAATTAATATCATGCTTTCTTACAGAGGAGGAAATTGAACTTTGGAATGCTGGTTGTCAATTTGAAGATCCATGGCCTAAAAACATCGTTAACATGCAGAATAAAACTTAGAGTATAGAACTCTATTGGCTAACAATATATTAATTTTAACTTGTCATAATTAAAACTAAAAAGATGAAACATTTATTTTTATTGATCTTGATACTATTGCAAAATGCGTCTTTTGCTCAAATCCAAGAAAAACAGTCTAAAAATCGACTCGTGGTTAAATTTAAGTCAAGTGTTGATGTTGGATATGGGATGCCCAATAACGCAAGAAAATTTCATCATCATGAATTAGATGACCTGAATAAAAAAAACAAGGTTCAATCCATAATTCTTAGTGGAAATAAGCAAAAAGGTGATACATATATCCTAAATTTTGAATCAAATCATGAAATAAATGATTTAATCGAACAGTACAAAAACACCAATTTGTTTGAATACGTTGAGGCGGATTTTATTGGTTTAGGAGGTGGAAAAAAAGCAGCATTGGAATTTGTCCCAGACGATACATACTTTTCAAGGCAATATGGACTCTACAACGACGGAACGTTTTCATTATCTCCGGCGACAATTGATGCAGATATTGATATGGAACTTGGATGGGATATAGAGCAAGGAGATCAGTCCATAATCGTTGCAGTTTTGGACTCTGGTATAAAGTTAGAGCATCCTGAGTTCAGCGGTAGAATATGGACAAATACCAACGAAACATTGAATGGTATTGATGATGATAACAACGGTTATATTGATGATATAAATGGGTGGGATTTTGCAAATAATGATAATGACCCAACAGATGATCATGGACACGGAACAAACGTAACAGGAATCATTGGAGCGAATTCAAATAACAATCTTGGATATTCAGGTGTTGACTGGAATTGTAAATTAATGATTGGAAAGATTTTAAATGAAAATAACACAGGTTATTATTCTTGGTGGACTGATGCAATTTATTATGCTGTTGATAATGGTGCGAACGTTATCAATATGTCAGTAGGTGGTTCAGGATTTTCTAATTCTATGAAAGATGCGATTGATTATGCATATGACAATGGAGTAATTGTTGTAGCATGTATGATGAATGAAAATAACAACACCACTTTTTATCCTGCTGGTTATCAAAATACAATTGCAGTGGGAGCAACGAATCCCAATGACGAACGTTCAGCTCCATTTTTTTGGAGCGCGACCAGTGGAAGTAATTATGGGAATCATATTGATGTTGTTGCGCCTGGAAACTATATTTATGGCCTAAATCATCAATCAAATACCAACTATAATTCCTATTGGGGAGGAACATCACAAGCAACCCCTTTAGTTGCAGGACTGAGTTCATTATTACTTGCACAAGATCCTGATCAAACACCCGATGATATTAGAAGTATTATTAGAAATACGGCAGAAGACCAAGTAGGAAATCTTTCCGAAGATATTCCAGGTTTTGATATTTATTATGGATATGGCAGAATCAATACATATCAGGCCCTTCTTCAAAACTCGTTATCTGTTAATGAAGTTACAAACCCTACAAATTTCTCGATTTTTCCAAATCCTGTCTCAAATTTTGTAACCATCAATAGCGCTTTAAAATTCAATGCCGTGTTGATTCATAATATTTTAGGAGTTGAAGTGTTAAGAATTGACAATTCATCTCAACAAAACTCTTTAAAAATAGATTTTTCCAATTTTGAAAGAGGGGTTTATTTGACATCTTTATTAAATGAAAATGGAAATGTTTTAGTTTCCAAAAAAATAATCAAGAAATAGCTTAATCAAACACCTAGATCATTTTCCCAAATACAAATAACTATAACACTTATGAAAAGTCTACAATCATGATTGACTATCAATCAATGGTGTGTTTCTTTTAAAAATCCTTTACGATTTCATAGAGCGTAATTAAAGTTATTATCGTAATTTTAAATGCTACTAATTCATAAAAAAATAAAATATGTCAAATCCTCGCCTTAATTATCTTGTTCTTTTCTTAATTTCTTTTTTGTTCGTTTGTTGTAATAAAAGTTCTAATACCAATATTATGAAGAATGAAGATGAATTAATCCAAAAAGCACTCGACATTCACAATCGTGTCCTAACTCTTGATACCCATGCTGATACCCCTTTAAGAATGATACAGCCCGGTTTTGATATGTCTAAGCGTCATGATCCAAGAGAATCAGGTTCGAAGGTAGATTATCCGCGTATGATCGAGGGCGGATTAGATGCTATTTTCTTTGCCGCTTTTGTAGCACAAGATATTCGAGATGATGGTGGTCATAACAGGGCAAAAAACCTATGCCTCCAAATGATCGACTCCATCGTTACTTCAACAAAAAGAAATAGAGACCTAGTAGGACTCGCACTAAACCCTGAAGACGCTTATTCCTTGGAAAAAGAAGGAAAACGTGCTATCTATATCGGAATTGAAAATGGTTATCCAATTGGCAAGGATCTTTCCAATGTTGAATTGTATTTTAATAAAGGAGTTCGTTATATCACTTTAGTACATTCTTCCAACAATGATTTGGCTGATTCGGCTACCGACCCTAATGGGTCGGAACATGGCGGATTAAGTGATTTTGGTAGTGAGGTTGTTAAAGAGATGAATCGCTTGGGTATTATGGTAGATGTTTCACATGGTAACGACAGTTTATTCTATGATGCCATTGCTCTTTCAAAAGCACCCATTATTGCAAGTCACTCCAATGCACGAGCAGTAACCAATCATAATCGCAACATGACTGATGAAATGCTGAGATTAATGGCTAAAAACGGTGGTGTCGTTCAACTTACTATGCTCGCTGATTATTTGCGTGAAGCACCGCCAAATGAAGCGCGAGACTCTGCCATTGTAGCCCTTAGAACTCAAATGAAACCATTTGTTGAAATGACCCGAGAAGAACAAATCGCGGCAAGAAATGCCTTTAGAGAAATCAATGAAAAGTATCCTGTTCCTGATGCAACAGTAGAGGATGTAGTGGATCATATTGATCACATCATTAAAATCGCTGGAATTGACCATGTTGGAATTGGATGTGATTTTGATGGAGGGGGAGGAATTGAGGGGGTTTTTGATGCCAGTGAAGTTATGAATATCACCATAGGGCTTGTTAAAAGAGGCTACTCTGAAGAGGAAATTGAAAAAATTTGGGGAGGTAATTTAATTCGTGTCTTTAAAGAAGTTCAAGAAGTTGCAAAAAAAACAAAAGCCCTAGAAGCCTGATAAATTAAAATTCTATGAATTTGTTTCGAGGATTGATTTTGATAATTGGATTTTGGATGACGTTTCCTGCATTTGCTCATCCACTCAAGTTGTCCTTGTGTGAAATTGAATATTCTTCCGAAAAAGAGTTACTAACAATCAACCTCAAACTATTTCTAACAGATGTCAATGAAGCGATAGTTTTCAACCCAAATAGTAACGAACTAAGATTTTGTCAGCCAAATGAATCAGCGCGAGCAAATAAATTACTCCTAAACTACTTGAACCAATTTTTTTATGTCAAGGTCAATCAAAAGTTGGTAGACCTTCAAATAAAAAACAAGAAACTCAAAGGAGAAAATGACAATACGGCTCTCTGGGTATCCTTTGAATACACACAACCTACTCCCTTGAAATCTCTAGAAATTAAAAATGCTGTATTTACAGATCTCTTTTTTGATCAAAACAATATCGTTTATGTTCATGTTGACAAAACATCAAAAAGTTTGATGCTAAACAAAAAAAAATCGGTTCATCAATTAAGCTTTTAATATGGATTCTTTTGATTTTTACATTAAGTTAGGCTTCGAACATATTTCTGATTTTGCGGGATATGATCATATGTTGTTTCTTGTGGCTTTGTGTGCGATTTATAGAATTCAGCAATGGAAAAGCATTCTTGTATTGGTCACTGCCTTTACAATTGGCCATAGTATAACACTGGTTTTGTCGTCTTTGGATATCGTTACCATCCCATCCAATATCATCGAATTTCTCATTCCTGTAACTATTTTTTTAACTGCAATCAATAATATCATCGGTTCTAGTCAAGGTGATCAAAGCTCTAAAATGAATAAAAACTACGCCATGGCTTTATTTTTCGGCTTAATACATGGCATGGGGTTTTCTAATTATTTTAAAGCGCTTTTAATGGATTCATCCTCTGTTGCAATGCCTTTGTTGGGCTTTAATATTGGCATTGAGCTTGGACAAATTCTAGTGGTATTCTTTATCGTGAGTATCGGATATTTGTTCTTAACAAAACTCAAAGTAAACCACCGTGACTGGAATGTTTTTATTTCGGGTGCTGCTGCTGGTATCTCACTTATTTTTATACTTGAGAATAAAATCTGGTAAAAATGAGCGTTGACAAAACAAAACTAACAGTCTCTCAGAATAAAATAGGCTTTCAGATTATTTAAATATAAGAGAATAAGAACGCCAAGTATTTACAGTAACATTACAAAAATCCTTTGTTATAATATCCGTTTTTTGGGCACTAGTATCATAACATATTCCTGAGCCTTTTTTGACAGCTTTACCGTTAATCGTTATGGCATCAGAAAGATCCAAACCATCACAGTCAACACAAGTCCAAGCAAGACTTGGTTCCCATAAAGTTTTGTCATCACCACCAGGACCATAGTGCCCCAAATTTTCTCCTGAATCTTGGAAAAATGTAAAAGATCTCCAAATATTATTATTACTACAAAAGTTCTTTTTGGTAACATCAGTACTTTGATTTTCGTTATCATAACATACTACCGATGTTTTTTCTACAGTGTTGCCTTTTATCGTCAAAGCATCGGAAAGGTCCTTGCCGTTACAGCCGAAACAAGTCCAGGCAAGATTTGGTTCCCACAAAGTATCATCATCACCACCAGGACCATAATGTCCCAAGTTCATTTTTATATAATATTCTTGTTGATCTTCCTCTTCTTTGTCATAGTATGAAATTGTGTTGGGTATGTTTTCTGAAATGCTCAGACTGTAAGGGGTGAATTGATTTTTAACAAGATCCTTTGGTTTGGTGTTATTTTGAGTTATCTCTAATTGAGTAACCGAGATCCCTAATGTAAAAAAACAAATGGTTAGGTAAATTAAGTTTTTCATTTTTAAAATTTTATAAATAAATATAAAATAAATATATAAATAAATTATGTTCTTTTTATTATGCAAGATGTTTAATTTATATAAAATACAATGGATAATAATGTGAATGAATTATGATTTTTTGGAAAAATGATGGAGAGTACTTGCCAATACTTGATATTGGTTTTAGGTTTCATTTTACCACCTATATAATTCATAATGGCACATCCATTTTATGGATAGAATTAGCTTACGGTTCGATTTTTTAAAAATTAAGTCTTTCTTTAACTGTTGCAGTTTGTTATGGTATTTTCTTGTTGATCCATTTCATCTTTTACCTGTGCGCGAAAAAAAGCTCTATAGATCATTTGGATAGAGAAGATCTTTTTGAATAAAAATCTATACGTAAAATTACGATAGGATTAATTCTTCAAATTCACAGTACTTTTAATTTCATTACAGAAAGTTGCCTTCGAGGGGGCGAATTGCTAAAGTGTTTAAAAAAAATTTATCTTTAAGCCAGAATTCAAGGTTATCTAACCGCTAACTAAATATTTAAAAACCACTAAATACAAATTAAAAATCTATGCATATTAGTGAAGACTTAATAGACGATATCAAGAATCAAAGAGTAATTCTTTTTGCTGGAGCAGGAACTTCAATGAATCTTGGCTTACCTTCTTGGTCAAAACTTATAGAGCACATGGCTGATGAAATGGGGTATGAAAAAGAAAAATTTAAAACATTAGGGAATTATCTAGAATTAGCGGAATTTTACAAAATAAAGAAAGGTTCATTAGGGTCATTAAGAAGTTGGATGGATACCCATTTTCATTCCAATTCTATACAAATTCAAAAATCTAATATCCATAAGCTTATCGTAGATTTAGAATTTCATAAAATCTACACAACAAATTATGACAGGTGGTTTGAAATAGCATATGATTATTATGGAAAATCATATGATAAAATCTGTAGTATTTATGACTTTACCCAAACAAGATCTAATACACCTCAAATTATAAAATACCATGGTGATTTTGACGATGATTCTAGTATAATTTTAACAGAAACGAGTTTTTTTAATCGATTAAGTTTAGATTCTCCTCTTGATATGAAGCTAAAGTCTGATTCACTTGGTAAATCTATTTTATTTATAGGTTATAGTTTGAGCGACATTGATATTCGTTTGTTGCTTTACAAGCTTCAATTAATTTGGGGTAATAGTATTGAGACAAATATGCAACCTCGCTCATATATTTTTCTTTCAAACAATAATCCTATTCAAAAAACTGTACTAGAGAGTAGAAACATAAAGGTGATGGTTAATGATGAAAATGATCAAGGGAAAGCTTTGGAGCTGTTTCTTAGGACGCTATATGAAAAAACCAATCACTAATATTGCAATAATAAACTATCTTAAATGAAAAAAAGAGCTTTGTTCGTTGGTTTTACTAAAGACGGTTTTTCTGGTAAAATACATTCGTAATTGCTTCAATTTGAGGAATAAATTACAAAATAAACTTTGGTTAATAAAAACAAACTTCTCTAAAAACAAAGTTTAAACAACCCATTGCCAAAAACAATACAAGAGAATTAGTTATGAGATTATACGCTTACTTCTATTCAGTATAAAATTATAATGCCATACTTTATTTTGATAGAAAATATGCTTAATTTCGCAGGTATTAAATCTAATAAGACTACCAAGTCTTTGTGATCGCGTATGAGTCAATATAATGAATACTTAAAACAGATTATAGCTAGAAAAGCCCAAGGTCTTCATCCACTTCCAATTGATCGTGCTGATTTGACAGCAGAAATTATTACTCAGATTAAAGACATAACCCATGAACATCGTGAAGATTCACTTAAGTTCTTTATCTATAATGTATTGCCTGGAACGACAAGTGCTGCAAATGTTAAAGCCGAGTTTTTAAAGGAAATTATTATTGGCAAATTTAAGGTAGAGGAAATTTCACCGGCTTTTGCCTTCGAGCAATTGTCTCACATGAAAGGAGGCCCGTCTGTAAGGGTATTGTTAGATTTAACTTTAGGCGATGATGAATCTATCGCAAAAGAAGCAGCCAAAGTTTTAAAAACACAAGTTTTTCTCTATGAGGCAGACACAGAGCGATTGGAAGAAGCCTACAAAAAGGATCATAAAATAGCAAAAGAGATTTTAGAAAGTTATGCAAAGGCTGAATTTTTTACCAAACTACCAGATGTCGATGAAGAAATCAAAGTAGTAACTTATGTAGCTGGTGTAGGAGATATTTCTACCGATTTGCTATCTCCTGGTAAAGAAGCACATTCTCGTGCAGATAGAGAGCTACACGGTCAATGTATGTTTGAATTCGATGAAGTAAGACAAAAAGAATTGTTGGCGCTTATGGAAAAACACCCAGACAAAAGAGTTATGCTACTTGCAGAAAAAGGTACAATGGGAGTAGGTTCCTCCAGAATGTCTGGTGTTAATAATGTGGCGCTTTGGATAGGTAAGCAAGCAAGCCCTTACGTCCCATTTATAAATATTGCTCCTATCGTTGCAGGGACAAATGGTATTTCTCCTATTTTCCTAACCACTGTTGGTGTTACAGGAGGTATTGGTATTGACCTTAAAAACTGGGAAAAAAAGTTTGATGCTAATGGTAATCTCATGGTAGATGAAGAAGGAGAGCCTATATTAAAACAAACATATTCGGTCGATACGGGTACTGTTCTGACGATTAATACAAAAACGAAAAAACTATATGCTGGCGATCAAGAACTAATTGATATTTCAAGCGCTCTGAGTCCTCAGAAAATGGAGTTTATAAAAGCAGGTGGGTCTTACGCTGTTGTCTTTGGTAAAAAACTTCAAACATTTGCAGCTAAGACGATTGGAATAGAAGTTCCACCTGTATATGCACCATCCAAAGAGGTATATCACAAGGGACAAGGATTCACAGCAGTAGAGAAGATCTTTAATAAAAATGCTGTTGGAACTTCAGGAGCACTCCATGCTGGCTCCTATGTTCGTGTTGAGGTCAATATTGTTGGCTCTCAAGATACAACAGGTCTGATGACTTCACAGGAATTGGAGATGATGGCCGCCACAGTGATTTCGCCAATTGTAGATGGCGCTTATCAATCGGGCTGTCATACAGCTTCTGTTTGGGATTTGAAAGCACAAGCAAATACGCCAAGACTAATGAAATTTATGAATGATTTCGGTCTTATTACCGGGCGTGATCCAAAAGGAATCTATCCTGCTATGACGGATGTGATTCATAAAGTCCTAAACGATTTAACTATTGATGATTGGGCCATTATAATCGGTGGAGACTCCCATACAAGAATGTCAAAAGGCGTTGCCTTCGGAGCAGACTCTGGTACGGTTGCTCTTGCATTAGCAACAGGAGAAGCATCAATGCCTATTCCTGAATCTGTAAAAGTATCTTTCAAAGGGAAAATGAAAGACTATATGGATTTCCGAGACGTCGTTCATGCTACACAAGCTCAAATGCTGAAGAAATTTAACGGTGAAAATGTGTTCCAAGGAAGAATTATTGAAGTTCATATAGGGACATTACTTGCAGACCAAGCATTCACGTTTACAGATTGGACAGCAGAAATGAAAGCAAAAGCTTCTATCTGTATTTCTCAGGATGATACTCTTATTCAATCATTGGAGATCGCAAAAAGCAGAATCAAGATTATGATTGAAAAAGGGATGGACAATAAAAAACAAGTTCTCCAGAGCCTTATTGATAAAGCAAATCAAAGAATCTCTGAAATTAGGTCCGGTGAAAAACCTGCTTTAGCTCCAGATGATAACGCTAAATATTACGCAGAGTTTGTTGTCGATTTAGATATTATTGATGAGCCAATGATTGCTGACCCAGATGTACACAATGATGATGTTTCAAAACGATATACGCACGATACAATCAGAGACCTTTCTTTTTATGGAGGAGAGAAACATGTTGATCTTGGTTTTGTTGGCTCTTGCATGGTTCATAAAGGAGATATCAAGATTGTTTCTAAAATGCTTAAAAACTTAGAGGAAGTATATGGTAAAGTAGAGTTTAAAGCACCTCTTGTGGTGACTGCTCCAACATATAATATTATTGAAGAGCTCAAAAAAGAAGGAGACTGGGAAATGCTGCAGAAATATTCTGGTTTTGAATTCAATGATGCTAACCCTAAAACCTCAGCCCGTTTAGAATACGATAATATTTTATACCTAGAGCGGCCAGGCTGTAATCTTTGTATGGGTAACCAAGAAAAAGCAGAAAAAGGAGATACCGTTATGGCTACTTCTACCCGTTTATTTCAAGGACGTGTGGTGGCAGATACAGACCGTAAGAAAGGAGAATCTTTATTAGCGTCAACACCTGTTGTGGTTCTTGCTGCCATTCTTGGCAGAACACCTACAATTGAGGAATATAAAACTGCCGTAAGAGGGATTAGACTAACTCAGTTTTCGCCACCACTAAAAAAAATGACAATGAACTCTTCTCCTGGTCATCAAATTTCTTATTAATCTCTCTCGATTATTCTTTGAATGACGCACAAAAATAAAATTACTTCTGAGTCTGGAAGCCTTAAATTTTGTTTTGTTAAATTGCATAAAAAAGAATTAAACACAAAGTAATAAATCGCTCTTCTTATGAAAGACCTTGCCAGTATTATTAATTTAGAACAATACCCAATTAATGATCTAAAAGAGTTTGCTGCTGGTTGTAATTCCAAATTAAATGAGCATGGGTCTATTGTTTTGCCTGATTTTATTCGTAAATATGCCTTGCAAAAGATGAGAAAAGAAGCTGAAGAAAAAAAACATCTTGCGTATTTTTGTGACCAAACACACAGTGTGTATTTATCTACTAAAGATCCTGATTATCCTGAGAATCACCCTAGAAATCGACAAGTAATTAGTACAAAAGGCTGTATTACAGATGATCAGGTTAGTGAAAAATCTCCATTAAGAGTTTTATATAATTCTAAAGAATTTCGAGAGTTTTTATCAGTAGTATTAGATGAATCGACGCTTTGTTCCTATAAAGATCCTCTTTCTTCCATCAACATTCATTACCATGAAACTGGGCAAGAATTAGGATGGCATTTTGATAATTCTTCATTTGCGATCACTCTTATGATTCAATCTGCTGAGTCTGGCGGACAAGTAGAATATGTAAAACAACTTCGGAACTCTGAAAAAGGGGACATGAATTTTGAAGGAGTTGGAAAAGTACTTGACGGTATCACAACACCTGTTCAATTAGAACAATCTGAGGGTTCTCTTGTTTTATTCAAGGGTCGCGACACAATACATCGGGTCACTCCCAATAGAGGAAAGCGTGACAGAATATTAGTTGTATTGGCTTACAATACTAAACCAGGAATCTCTTTGTCTGAAGACGCTAGACTTACCTTTTATGGAAGGATAAATTAAGCCTTATTTCCAATTTTTTCGCTTACTCGTTCTTCCAATTCCTGGGTTAAAAGTATTTGTTGGGTCTAATTCCTGGTAAAATTTATTTAAAGAAGGCTTTGCAAAATATTCATGTCCAACATTGTGCTCCGCAGGATATTCTGCACCCCTTACATCATACGTTTTTAATAACTTTTCCCTTAAGGCTTTTGCGTCTACCCCTTTTTTTACAATATAATTCTGATGCATTACATGGCAAAACAGATGGCCATAATAGAGTTTAAACTCCATTAAATCATCAATTTCTGGCGGTAGTTTTTCAAACCAATTCTTTTCATTTTTAGGCAACGCAATATCCATCGATAAAGATCCGCCTAATCTTTTCTCATAAAGTGTATGATATCGACTAAATGAGCCTGCTGCAACATATCTATGCAATAGGGCCTTTTTTGACTCTTTTGGAGTGCATTCAAAAAAACTACCCTGGTTTGTTTTAAAAAAGTTTTTAAAATAGTCTCTAGCCTCATCAATTCCCTCATCAGACATTTCAATGATCCAATGGTGTTCATATAAATCTCTAAATTGTTCCATTCTCTTTGGAAGGTGATTGGGGCAAAGAGTACTTAAAAACTGCATGAGTCTATCCGATAATTTATTAGGCAGGAATTTAATTTTTTTTGATAATAGATCAACATTTCGCTTTAACTTAAAAAGTGTTGGTAGAAAGTTTGTTCCTAGCTTTTCTATAACAATAAAATTGTCTTTACTGTACTTTTTTGCGGAATCATAGCAATCTCTATGCAGATAATCTCCAAGTTTGGGTAGTGATTTGAATGTTGAAAGAATATCTCTTCTGATTTTCCAGAAGACATCAGGATTGTTTGTGCCAAGATAAAACACTTGATTTTTCTTTGCTATTGGATAGGTGTCTACTCTTACAGCAAAAACAGCTATTTTCCCTGCGCTCCCTGAAGCGCCATATAGAAGCCTTGTATCTGAATTGAACCTTGCTGGAGTTTTTGAATCAATTTGTCTAACAATTTCAGAATACTTATCATCAGATGCTAATTTATCGGGATACTTAATTTGATCTTCTATGAAGTTTTCATCTTGTAAATTATTTAAGATTTCCTCTGGATCAGATCCTAAATCAATCCCTAATTCGTTAACCAATTCTAATATTCCGTTTTTATTGACTTTAGCATACAATGCTAATTGGGTGAATGCCGGGCCTCTTTGTACCAAAGAGCCTCCAGAATTATTGCAAACCCCTCCAACAATAGATGCTCCTATTGAAGTAGACCCTATAATCGAATGAGGTTCTCTTCCGTGGGGTTCTAGCATTTTTTCTAAATCGTATAAAGTGCTACCTGCCAATCCTATGATTTGATTTCCTTGGTCAATTAAATATATATGATTTATTCGCATCGTATTTATGATGACGATTTCACGATCATAATCATTCCCGTATGGTGTGGATCCTCCTGTTAAACCCGTATTTGCAGCTTGCATTAACACAATAACATCTTCACTTACACACAGCTGTAAAATTTTCCATATTTCAATTAATTTGCCCGGTTTTACAACAGCCAGCACGTTCCCATTCCCGTATCTCCATCCTTTAGAATAAGGTTCTTTGCTCCATTGAGCAGTAAGGGTGTGATTGTCTCCGGCAATAGTCTTGAGATTTTGAACTAATTTTCTTTTATTTTGGGCTTCTTTCATCTATTTCGTCTCGCTAGAGGTTCGAGAATTTATCGCTGCTTTTTCAAGTATCAAAAATACTTATTAAAAACCATTTTTAACAGAATATTAAATTATTTTAGAGGCTAGTTATTCTCATTTTTAAAAATTGATATTCTAAATATTGTTTATGTTTAATTTTTAAATTTATGTCTATTTTTTAACCTCCTTATCTCAACTGTCAGATGAATGAAATTATAATTCAAGGAATAAAATTCGATGAAAAGTCATCGTATCAGAAAGGGGCTAAACATGCTCCCAAAAAAATAAGAGAAGCATTATATTGTGGTTCTGGAAATATGTTTACAGAAAATTTAATTTCAATCGAAAATTCGAAAATAATCGATCGTGGTGATTTTGAAATATCCGAATATTTTGATATTGAAAAAATAACAAACACTCACCTTAGATCTGATGTTAAAATACTGACTTTAGGAGGCGACCATTCTATAACATTTCCTGTAATTAAAGCCTTCAGCAGAAAATATTCCTCTATAGATATCCTTCATATTGATGCGCATAGTGATTTGTATGATCATTACGACGGTGACCAATATTCCCATGCCAGTCCTTTTGCAAGAATTATGGAAGGAGGTTTTGCTTCAAAGTTGGTTCAGGTAGGAATTAGAACGTTGAATCCGCATCAGTTAAAACAAGCAGAAAAATATAATGTTGAAATCCATCAAATGAAAAATTTAGATTTATCAACAATTCCTAAATTTAAAAACCCATTGTATATTTCTCTTGATATGGACAGCTTTGATCCTGCCTTTGCACCTGGAGTTTCTCATCATGAACCCGGAGGATTAACTTCAAGACAAGTAATTCATTTGATTCAAAATATCGATGCAAAAATTATTGGGGCAGATATTGTTGAATATAATCCTGAAAGAGATTTTAAAAATATGACCGCCTTTTTAGCTGCAAAAATGATGAAAGAGATCTTAGGGAAAATGATGTAAAATCATTACTTTTAACAATGACATGAAAACAAAACCAAGAAAATTATGAAAAAACTACTGTTAATAGCCTCTATCATTTCAACTTTGATTGGGTGTGAAGCTGAAAAAAAACAAGCTTCTCAATTAAACTCTTATTTTGAAAATAGCACGATTCCTGCTGCTGTCATGGGAAGTATAAACCAAGATGGAAAGAAAGAATGGAGGTCATTCGGTCCATCTGTTTGGGGCGGAAAAGACACTGTAAATAATGAAAATATTTTTAGAATTTTTTCTATGACTAAAGCAATTGCTTCCGTTGCTGCACTTCAACTTGTAGAACGAGGTCTAATTGGTTTAGATGACCCATTAAATGAATTGATGCCTGAAATGACTTCTATTCCTATTTTGACTAAAGAGGGAGAGCTATATAAGAGTGATGCGCCTATCACTCTCAGACATTTGCTTACCCACACTTCTGGTTTTGGATATGAGTTTACTTCCAGTACACTTGCTAATTTTAAACCTAATGAATGGGAGTATGACGATTTACCAAGGCTGTTTGAGCCCGGAAAGAGATGGCACTATGGAACAAGTACAGACTGGGTAGGAAAAGTGATTGAAAAGTTGAGTGGACAAGATCTAGAAACCTACTTAAGGGAAAATATTACCGGCCCTTTAGAGATGAATAGCACTTGGTTCAATGTTCCTGATAACTTGAAGGACAAAATTGTTTCCTGGGGAACACGGGATTCGATTGGGTTTAATGAGTTTAATCGTGTCCCAATGCCCACAAAAACATTTAGTGGCGGAGGTGGATTGTTTTCATCTCCAAAAGACTATCTTATTTTTCTTGAATGTATATTAAATAATGGAACACTCAATAATGTGCAAATTTTAACTCCTGAATCGATTGAGATGATGTTCAGAAATCAACTTCCACGTCCTATGAAAATGGATTTCGATTTGCCAGAAGCTGGTTTGCCTGATACTGTTGGAAGATTTTCCGATGAATCCGACACTTATAGCTTAGCCTGGGCTATTGAAGATAGTGAGGATGAAAAAGTAAGGCCTAGAGGCTCTGCATATTGGGCTGGAATTGCTAATTCTTATTATACTGTAGATAAAAAAAATGGCAATGCGGTTGTATACTTCACTCAATTTCTTCCATTTAACGACAAAGAATCTTACGATTTTTATCGTCTATTTGAAAAAGAGGTTCTGTCAAATTAAAAAACTCATTTTTTGAGTGCTTTATTTATGTTTTAAAATTTATCTCAAAAAAAATTACTTTTGATTCAAATTGGTAAGCTTAGTTCCTTGCCTTTTTTACAATAAAAGTGGAGGCCAGAAACCACAAAAACGGGGCGACACCGAAAAGCCATACGAGTAGGTAGATTAAACAAAAATTATGAATTACTATTTTAACGTTTTAAAGAATTATGCCACATTTAGTGGACGAGCAAGGAGAAGTGAGTATTGGTACTTTGTATTATTTAATACTATTGTCTCATTTATTATTGGTTTTATTGGAGGGCTAACCGAGTTGACAGTCTTAGGGAATATTTATTCCATAGGGGTATTAATTCCTTCAATTGCTGTCGGAGTCAGAAGAATGCATGATGTAGGAAAAAGTGGTTGGTTTCTTTTAATCCCAATATATAATTTTATTCTAGCCGTCACGAACGGAGATTCGGGGAGCAATAAATATGGTGATGACCCAAAAGAGATGGCTGAATAAACAATTTCTTTATCTATAAGTCCTTAATTGCTTTTTTTTATAATTAATGCTTGTTGATTAAAAAATGAAGAGCCTTTTTTATAAAGTTCGGTTTCATGAAGTCAAAAACAGACGTATGAGTTGCAACTGATTGGGATTCTTATGTTTTTGTTTGAATAATGCTTTCTTATTGTTTATCAACTTGTCTTATAAGTTAAAGAATAAGAAGAGGTTGGAGATTGCTGCTTTTATTCTACCAGAAATAAAAAATGTATATCGTATAGCTATAAATTTTACCTAAAATAAATCTCTTTTCAAGTATGATTAAAAAGCTTCGAAACAAAGACAAGGATACTTCACAAAAAATGCGCACTGTTTTTCAAGTCTCATATGCTGTAGAGGCGGAATTATTAAATGCTATAGATTTTCCCCCTTTACAAAGGACACTAGAAAGTTATATAGAAAGTAATACTATTTTTTTTGGGTATATGAAAAACCAAGAAATAGCTGGGGTGGTTGAAATAAGTCATAACAAGAATAATACGCATATAAATAGTCTTGTCGTTGCTCCTAAGTTTTTCAGACAGGGAATTGCAACTAAATTAATGCAATTTGTAATCAGTACCTTTGATTCAGAATCATTTACGGTTGAAACGGGCCTTTTAAATAGTCCTGCTTCCGCGTTGTATAAAAAATTTAATTTCAAAGAAGTGAAGCAGTGGGACACTAATCATGGGGTTAGAAAAATAAAATTTGAACGCACTAATAAAAAATAGATATACTAAAAAGTGTGTTTTTATTAGGCCCATAAGTAAAAAGCTTGCTCTAAAAAAATTTGTTTTTAATTTACTAAATTTAGTGTCATGAAATATCTCTATCCTTTACTATTCGTGTTTTTAACTATTTCTTTTGGTTATGGCCAACAGCTAAAAACTCCTACCCTGAGCCCTTTTAGTACAATTTCTCAAGAAATAGGCCTAACCAAAGTTACTTTAGAGTATTCTAGACCCTCGGCAAAAGAAAGGATTATCTTTGGTAATCTAGTCCCCTACAACAAAATTTGGAGAACAGGTGCAAATGCTTCTACCAAAATCACCTTACAAGAGTCGGCAAAGATTGCGAATCAATACATTGAAGCAGGTACGTATGCCATCTATACCATCCCAAGGAAAGAGATTTGGACAATCATCATTCACTCAAACACAAAGCTGAGAAGTCTCTCCGGTAAAGCGTACAATCCACAAAAAGATGTCTTTAGATTTACTATAAAACCCATTACAATTGATAAGTATGTTGAGACTTTTACAATACAATTTACAGACCTCAAATCAAACTCATTAAATCTTCAGATGCTTTGGGAAAATACATTAGTTTCTATTCCTATAGAGTTTGAGGTAGACTCCAAAATTGAGAAACAAATGGCAGCGTTTTTGAAAAATCCAGAAACGATTTCTCCCAGAACCTATTTTGAAGTAGCACAATACTATAGTAATAATGATAAGGATTTAAATGATGCCCTTATTTTTATCAATAAGGCGCTGTACAAAAGTCCTCAAAACTTTAGATATGGTTTGCTAAAAGCAAAAATACTAGAGAAAAATGGGGATCATAGAGCAGCGTTAGCTGCCGTAAAAACAGCTAATAAATGGGCAAAAAACAAAAACAATGATAATTATATTGAACAGACCCGTTTATTTTGGCAACAGTTATTAAATAAAAAATGATACTCAACCTTTATAAAATAGACGCTTTTACAAATGATGTTTTTGCTGGAAACCCTGCCTGTATTGTCCCTTTAACAGATGAATGGCTCTCAGACGACCTTCTTTTGCAAATAGCAAAAGAAAATGCGGTTCCAGAGACTGCTTTTTTTATTGACAAAGGGGCTAAAATACTATTGCGCTGGTTTACTCCAGAAATTGAAATGGATTTATGTGGTCATGCAACACTTGCGACGGCACATTGTTTAAAAACAATCTTAGATTACCCTTCAAATGAAATTGTTTTTGAAACCTTAAGTGGAGAGCTACCTGTTTTAATAGAAAATGGGTTCTATTCGTTAAACCTTCCTTCTAGAATGCCTCTCGTTTCAAAGCTACCTACAAATATTGAAAAGTCATTAAATATTCTTCCAAAAGAAGTCTATAAATCAAGAGATTATGTTTTAGTTTATGATACGGAAGAGGAAATCAAAAAAATTAAAATCAACAGACAGGAGTTTGATCAAATAAATATTAATCCAGGAGGTGTTATTGTAACTGCCAAAGGGCGTGATTGTGATTTTGTATCAAGGTTTTTTACCCCTCAGGCATCGATTTTAGAGGATCCTGTTACAGGATCAGCACACTGCTCTTTAGTTCCTTTTTGGTCAAAGAGACTAAACAAAATCAAGCTTTCTGCTATACAACTTTCTGAAAGAGGAGGGCTATTAAATTGCCTAAATAAAAAAGATCGGGTCATCATCAGCGGCCAAGCAAAAACATCTTCAATTAGTTCTTTTAATGTAGAGTAATTAACTTAACTATATTTCACTTTCTTGGTAGTGGGTATGGTTTATTTTCTTGTAAAAGTCAGGTTTCGTTTCTTATAATAAAAACTATTCTCGTCACTATAGCTAAATGGGTTTTTAATTAAGGTCTTTTGGTAATCATTTTACAAAACAGGGTGACCTTGAGACCGCTCTAACAACAAAAACCAGTCTTCTAATGCTAAATCAATCTCAAGAGATTCTACCGCATTTTTTATTCTCTTTTTGTTGGTTGTTCCGATGACTGGAATAACTTGCGAAGGATGATTCAGAATCCAGGCTAATAATAACTGAGCCTCCGTTACTTTATATTTTTTAGCGAGCTTCTCCAAAGCTTTTTTGATACGTTGATTTGCTTTATTATTTTCTTTGAAATAACTCCCTAATGGGCTCCATGACATCGGTGTAATTTCATCTTTTAGCAATTGATCTAGCAAGCCATTTTGCATTGCTTCATGCTGTGTTAAAGAAAACTCTATTTGATTCACAGAAACAGGTATTGATTTTTGAAGTAAATGGACTTGTGAAGGTGTAAAATTAGAAACTCCAAAATCTAAGATTTTTCCTCTTTCTTTTAATTGATAAATTGCTTCTGATATTTCTTTTGGATCCATCAAAGGACTTGGTCTGTGCAATAATAAAAGGTCTAAATACTCTGTTTGTAAATTATTAAGAGATTGTTCTACACTCCAAATAATATAATCTTTACAGGTGTTGTAATGTTTAGTTTTGGTCTTTCTAGCATTGTTAACAAGTTGAATTCCACATTTAGAAATTAATTGAATCGACTCTCTTTCTATTCCGCTTTTAGAAAAGGCAATGCCAAATTCTTGTTCTGTTGTATAATCTCCATAAATATCTGCGTGATCAAAGGATGTAATTCCTGCCTCTAGAGTTATTTGTATTTGAGTAATCATTTCTCGAATTGAAAATTGTTTTCCCCATTTCCCCCATGACATACACCCCGCTATAATGTTAGAACACTTCGTCATTCTTTTTTTTTAAAATTGTTGTGCTCGCCTGCGCGGTTGGGTAAACAACAAGGTCCTCAATATTGACATGATATGGCCTACTGATTACAAAATAGATAATCTCTGCAATATCAATTGCTTCTAAGGCTTTGTAGCCAGCATATGCTTTTTTTGCTCTCTCAACATCTCCTTTAAATCGAACTTCTGAAAACTCTGTTTCTACCATACCGGGATGAATCGCACTTACCCTTATATTATAGTCATTTAAATCTAGTCTCATCGACTTGTTAAGCGCATTCACAGCAAACTTTGAAGCACAATAAACATTTCCATTAGGATATACTTCTTTTCCAGCTACAGAACCAATATTAACAATAAAACCAGCATTTCTCTGTATCATATAAGGTATGATTGCTTTAGACACGTACAATAGTCCTTTAACATTAATGTCCATCATTGCATCCCAATCATCAGTATCCCCTTCCTGAATAGAGCTCAATCCATGCGCGTTTCCTGCATTGTTTATCAAAACATCTATTTGTCTAAAGTTTTCGGGTAGACTTTCTATGGCAGCAAAAACCTCTTTTTTAATCCTTACATCAAACTGTAGGGTTATTAGATCGGTGAAACTTCCTAAATCATTTTGTAGTTGAGAAAGACGTTCTTTTCTCCTTCCACATAGAATCAATCGATAGTTCTTCTTTGCCAAGAACTCGGCCGTAGCTTTTCCTATTCCTGAGGTTGCTCCGGTTATAAAGACAGTTAAACCCATATTATTTGTTTTTTTTAAAGATAACAGAATTTTTGATATTGTGTCATTCTAAATTTTAAAAAAAAGAAAAAAGCCGCTCTTAAAGTAGAGCGGCTTTTTTTAATTGGTTATATAAGCCTAACCAACTAAAATTAACTAACCAAACATCATTTTAAATTCATTTTTTGTTTTTTCTTTCTCACTATTTTTGTTCGTTTCCTTCCAACATTCATTGAAACAGAATCAGGTCTGTTTTCGCCTCTTAAAAGCTGGATAAACCCTCTTCCTGAAAACTGATAACTTCTTTCAGAACTTATATGAAACAATTCTATTCTCTGATCGTTTATGACGCGTAATTCAAACTCTTCTATATACCCCATATCATAGTTAAGTGTTAAAACTTTTAAGTCACTATATCCTACAACATCAAAGACTTCATAATTCCCAGTAAAATCCCACAATAATTGATCAATACTTAAACCCAAAGCATCTTGTGATGAAAAAAATGTAGTATTATTTTCTGGAGTAAATTGCAAATAATGTTCATTATCAAAAGGGTTTGGTGAACCTGTTGTGCTAATTGCTGATCTTTCCCAAGCATTATACTCTTGTAAAAAATATTCTATATTATCGTAGAACAACATGTCATAATCAAAATTATTTCTTTGGTAACCAACCAATACATAACTTACATTTTGGAACGTATCGTAGATTCTTATTTCATTTAATGATACTTGTACAACCTCAAAATCATATCTTCCATCTATATCATGAAACGTTTCTAAAAACCCTCCATAAGTGTTATAGCTTCCAACAATAATTCCAAGTCCATTACCTGTTAAACCAATATCTACAATATTATTGTTAGCGTACATATTACCGTTTATAAATGATAAGGTAAAGGCCATAGATACAAAAGGGACATCTCCACTCCCAGAAGTTCTATGAATATCTACATACCATAAATCGTAACTTGACATTAATTCATCCAGGCTAATTGTATTGTCTAAATTGTCATTTATTATTACAGAGCATGAACTGAAAAGAGCACCACTTAGAAGTATAACTAAAAGTAATTTAATAGGTTTCATTTGCTTTCTTGTTTGGTGTATATTTATGGTCTTTCAAATTGCATGCCAAAAAAGAAACTAGCATACAATAAGACTTGATAGTTGTACAATTTTATCTTGAGAGAAAAAGCTGTAGTACTTTTAAATATTTCGAAGGCCTTGTAAAAATAGGGATTGAAGGAGGTTTAAAGTGCTTCCGTTATTTTTTAGTGGATATATATTTTATCTTTTGCTGTGCTACTATAATTCCAAAATATGCAGCAAGATGAAAATAAGATAAAAAACAAACAATAAAAATCGATTGTTTTTTAATTCTTTAACGCCTCTGCCCCTCCAACAATTTCTAAAATCTCGTTGGTAATTGCGGCTTGACGCGCTTTATTATAGGTTAGTAATAACTCGTCGCGTAGCTCTGTAGCGTTGTCTGTCGCTTTATGCATAGCAGTCATACGCGCTCCGTGTTCTGCAGCAAAACTATCTCTTACAGATTTATAGAGTTGTGTTTTCAATGATTTTGGAATTAATTCTAAAACAATGCCTTCTTTAGAGGGCTCAAAGATGTAGTCTACATTTGAGTTTGTTTTTCCTTCCAGGGGCTTAATCGGTAAAAATTGTTCTACCTGCGGAATTTGAGTTGCAGCATTTTTAAATCTGTTGTAAATGATTTCTATTTTATCATATGCTCCAGTAACATATAAATTCATTATTTTCTCAGCCACTTCAGCAACATTTTCAAATGTTAGGTTATCAAAAAGATCATTTCTTGTTTCAATAACTGAATAGGTTTTTGACAAAATATCGTTTCCTTTTTTACCAATTGTAAGAAGGTCAACATGAACTTCCTGATAATTTGATTCGATTTTCTTGATGGTTTCTTTAATAATCGAGGAGTTAAACCCTCCACACAAACCTCTGTTGGAAGTAATAACCACTAACAATACATTTGAAACCTCTCGTTGTTTAGAATAATCACCTCCAGCATCTGCATCAAGTGTGGCACTCAAATTTTGCAATAGTTCTGTTAATTTAGAGGAATATGGGCGCATCGCTGTAATGGCGTCTTGTGCTTTTTTCAGCTTTGCTGCCGATACCATTTTCATGGCACTTGTAATTTGCATCGTCGATTTAATCGAGGATATCCTATTACGTATTTCTTTTAAGTTTGCCATCTGTTAATCTTTGAGGGCCTAGATTCTAAGCAAATTTTGTTGATAATTCTTGTGCTACATTTTTTAGTGTAGCAATTACTTCATCCGTCAATTTTCCTGATTTTAAAATATCTAAAGCATCTCTATGTTTTGCATTTAGATAATCAATATAATCTCTTTCAAATTCTTTCACTTTATGAACTGGTACATCATTTAATAAGTTTTTTGAACCTGCATAAATGATCGCTATCTGATCTTCAACGGTAAAAGGGTCGTTTTGAGCTTGTTTTAGAATTTCAACATTTCGCTTTCCTTTTTCAATTACATTCATCGTTGCAGCATCAAGGTCTGAACCAAACTTAGCAAACGCTTCCAATTCACGATACTGTGCTTGATCTAATTTTAACGTTCCTGAAACTTTCTTCATTGATTTAATTTGGGCATTTCCTCCTACACGAGAAACTGAAATTCCTACATTTATCGCAGGACGAACTCCTGAGTTAAATAAATCTCCGTCTAAGAAAATTTGTCCATCTGTAATAGAGATAACATTCGTTGGAATGTAGGCTGACACATCTCCTGCCTGTGTTTCAATTATTGGTAAGGCAGTTAAAGACCCCCCTCCTTTTACAATACTTTTTAAATCATCAGGTAAATCATTCATTTCGCTAGCAATTTTATCATCATTAATAACTTTTGCTGATCTTTCCAATAACCTTGAGTGAAGATAAAACACGTCTCCTGGATAAGCTTCACGTCCTGGTGGCCTCCTTAATAACAAGGAAATTTCACGGTAAGCAACTGCTTGTTTTGATAAATCATCATATATAATCAAAGCGGGTCTTCCAGAATCTCTAAAATATTCTCCAATGGCTGCGCCAGCAAAAGGAGCATATACTTGCATCGCTGCTGGGTCTGAGGCGTTTGCAGCAACAATCGTTGTATATGCCAAAGCTCCTCTTTCTTCTAGCATATTTGCAATTGCAGCAACTGTAGAGGCTTTCTGACCAATAGCAACATAAATACAATAAACGGGTTTACCAGCATCATAAAACTCTTTTTGATTTAAAATTGTATCTAAAGCAACTGTCGATTTTCCTGTTTGACGATCTCCAATAATTAACTCTCTTTGTCCTCTTCCTATAGGAATCATAGCATCTATAGACTTTATACCTGTTTGTAATGGTTCTGTTACCGGCTCACGATAAATAACCCCAGGAGCTCTTCGCTCTAAAGGCATTTGATAGGTTTTCCCTTCAACAGGTCCTTTTCCATCAATTGGGTTTCCTAAGGTATCTACAACTCGCCCAACAATTCCTTCTCCTGCTCTTAAAGAGGCTATTGTTTTGGTTCTTTTTACAGTTGACCCTTCTTTAATTGAAGTAGAAGCTCCTAATAATACAACTCCGGCATTATCTTCTTCTAAATTTAATACAATTCCTTCTAGACCATTTTCAAACTCAACCAATTCACCATATTGCACGTTAGACAATCCGTATACACGAGCGATTCCATCTCCTACTTGTAAAACACTCCCTACTTCTGCCAAGGATGCATTTGCGTCGAAATTTGTTAATTGTTGCTTTAAAATTGCTGAAACTTCAGCGGGTTTAATTGCTGCCATCTTTTATAATTTGATGTATAATTAAATTTTTGGAATATAATGACTATTGTCAAATTCCTTTCTTAATTCATTTAAATGGTTCGAAATACTTGCGTCGTACTGCACATCTCCAACCCGTAATATAAATCCTCCTAAAATGGCTGGATTTATAATGTTTTCTAGATTTGCTTTGTTGCCTGTTAGTTCAACAATCTTATCCATTACTTTGTTTTCTAATTGTTCCGTTAATGGAACCGCTGTTGTTACTTTAGCAATCTGAACTCTCTTTAAAAAGTCAAAAATTATTGAGTACTGCTTTGCTATAGAAAGTAACAAATTCATTCGTTTATTTTCTTGTAACAAATCAAATAATCCTAAAGAGATCACATTAATCTGGTTAGAGAACATCTTTTTTAACACTTTTTTCTTATCAGAAGGTTTAATTACTGGACTATTTAGCAATACCATCAAATCATTGTTGTTTGTAATGGTTGATGCAATTAATTGCATATCCATATTTACCTCTGTTTCTACCTTTGTTTCTTTGGCTAAGTTTAACAGTGCTTTTGCGTAACGTAGTGCCGGCCTAGCGTCCTTCATCCTCCTAGTTTAAAGTAACGTCTTTTAAAATCCCATCAACCAGTTTAAGCTGATCTTCTTTAGACGTCAATTCTTTTTTAATTACTGTTTCTGCAATTCCGATTGACAAATCTGCAACTTGTTTTTTTAATTCTGCCAAAGCTGCTTGCTTTTCTTGTTCTATAGAGGCTTGTGCATTTTCAATAAGTTTAGAAGTCACTTCCTTTGCCTCTTCTTTTGCGTCTGCAATAATTTTATCCTTAATCTCTCGAGCCTCTTTCATCAACACATCTCTTTCTGCTCTTGCGTCTTTTAATAATTGTTCATTGCTTGCATTTAAGTTCTCCATTTCTTGACGAGCCTTATCCGCTTCTTGTAATGCTTTCTTAATATTGTCTTCTCTATCGTTTACTGAATTTAATATTGGTGTCCAGGCAAATTTTCTTAAAATAAAAAGTAAGATTAAGAAAGAAATCCCTGTCCAAAAAACAAGCCCAAATTCAGGAGTAATTAAATCCATATTTTTTTTATTTAATTAATAAAAACCAAAGGTGAAACCAACCGCCACACCTTTGATTTGTTTTTACGATGCTACAAGAAATGATACAACCACACCAAAAAGCGCTACCGCCTCGATAAAGGCAATAAGCACAATTGCTGAACCCTGTAGTTTTCCTTGCATTTCCGGTTGGCGAGCCATTGCTTCCATCGCTGCTCCACCAATTTTTCCTACACCAATACCGCCACCAATGGCTGCTAACCCAGCTCCAATAGCTGCAATAGGTCCAAAATTAATGGCTGCTTCTTGTAATAATGCTAAACTCATAGTTTAAATATT
>CATISV010000161.1 GCA_949541125.1 Flavobacterium sp. SCGC AAA160-P02 | reverse complement strand
AGTTTTGAGTTCAGAATTTTTGGGGAAGACTATTTAAAATTTAAACACTTTTTTGTTCCTAATTCGTTCTTATTTGTAAAATCTACTATTCAAAAAGGCTGGATAAATAAAGAAGGTGTAGAAGGAGATGTGAGACTAAAATTTACAGATTTTAAATTATTACATGACGTTATAGATAATTTATGTAAAAAAATAACCATAAAAATTCCAATTGGAGAAATTAATAATAAATCTATTGAAAACGTTGCACGTTTATGCAAACAAAATAAAGGGAAACAATCCCTGCGTTTTGCGATTTATGATCTAGACGATAAAATTGAGTTGAATGTTCCTAGCAGGAATACAAAAATTAAAATTACGAGTGATTTGCTAAAAACACTTGAAAAAGAACAGATTAATTTTAAGTTAAATTAAATGAATAACTAATGTAAATTAGGATGTTAACTCAGTAAAAAGTGTTTCTAATTTTTGATTTTTTGAGTTTAATTCTAAAATTTTTAACCCATTTTCCTTAGCAAAATCAAAAATTACGGGTCGCATATCTTCTTCTGTTTCAAAGGTAATATACCATGTATTATCAAAATTATTTTTGAATGATTTTAGATTGGGTAACTTTTGAATAAACTGCTCTTCAATCTTATAATCAAAGGTAACCTCTATTATTTGCTCACAGCTATCTATTAAATCTTTCATTGATTTATCTAACAATAACTCCCCTTGTTTGATGATCATTACACGATTACAAACAGCCTCAACTTCTTGTAGAATATGCGTTGAAAACAGGATTGTTTTCTCTTTTCCTAGTTCTTTGATTAAGTTTCTTATTTCCTGTAATTGATTTGGGTCTAATCCTGTAGTTGGTTCATCTAAAATCAAAACTTTAGGGTTGTGTAAGATGGCCGCTGCAATTCCTACTCTTTGCTGATATCCTTTAGACAGTTGTCCTATTTTTTTTCGGGCCTCTGGTGCAAGTCCCACAACCTTGATAACTTCTTCAATTCGTTCTTTTTTCACCCTGTATATACTCGCTTGAAATTCCAAAAATTCACGAACATACATATCTTGATACAAAGGGTTTTGTTCGGGTAAATACCCGATTTTTCTCTTTGCCTCTAAGCTTTTTTCTAATACATTTATTTCTGAAACAAAGACCTCTCCCTCATCAGGTAGGATATATCCTGTTAGTATTTTCATCATTGTTGTTTTCCCAGCTCCATTAGGCCCTAAAAAACCAATAATCTCTCCTTTCTTAGCTGAGAATGAAATGCAGTTTAGAGCTCTTTGATACTTGTAAAACTTAGATACAGATTGTACTTCAATTGACATAGAGCAAAAGTAATTCAATTAATTGTAAAACTTATATTATTTATTATTAGTTCATCAAAAAGGCTGTCTTGAAAGACAGCCTAATTATTTTAAAGTATATACTCAAAAAATTATTCTATAACTAGTTTTCTAGTTGTTTGATTTGTTCCATTGGTAATCTTTAAAAGATACAAACCTGCGGAAGTGTTATCGAATGAAATACTCTTAGAAAATCTTTTTGTAATATTTTGATACATTTTTTGTTGAATCAATCTCCCAGTAATGTCAAATAATTGAAGTTGAACAAAATCAGATGAGACTGTATCAAACTCTACATTAAAGCTTCCATTGGAGGGGTTAGGATATAAATTAAATCCTTCAAAAACAAAATCATCAATGGAAACGGTATCATCTATTACATTGATCGTATAATCCTCAACTTCTCCATCCACATTATTCATACAAGAGGTTGGATCTAAACTATACCTTGTAGATACCCTCATTGTAGTGCTTCCTATAACAGCATCTCCAGGGACTGTTATTGACAATGGGCTTTCCGAAGTTGATCCGTCAGATGTATTGGTTGCAGATCCTAAATCATATTGCTCATTTGGGTCATCAAAATCACAATCTTGATTCCAATCGATCCATACAATTGTATTGACAGTATAGTTCCCGTCTGTATTTACTTGCACTATTAAATCATAGCTGTCATTGACAGAAACATCTGTACTGATGTTCGTGTAATCACTGTAGGGAGCGTCTTTCCCTGAGGCATTATCAATATCTCTGAAAATTACCCTGGTTGTGCTGGTTGCGTAGTTCATATCTCCACTAGAGGTACAGATAGAACAACTTTGTGTGGTAAACGAACTGACTGCTGAAAAATCTCCATCACCGCAGTTGTTTGTTGCTTTTACTCTCCAATAATACGTGGTGGAAAGATTTAAGGTAGCGTCCGAATATGAATTTGTATTTACATTTTCACTAACTAGAGTTGAACTGAAGCTAGGATCTGTAGCAATTTGGATATCATAGGAAGTGGCATTGGAAATAATATCCCAAGTAAAGGTCGGAGACAACCCAATTCCAATTCCATCATCTGCAGGAGATGTTAAATTTAAATCATCAAATACTCCATCGCTAACGTTTAAAGTAGCTTCAATATTTCTTGTAATTGATGTGGATGAAGCAGTGATATTTATGCTGTAAGAATCAGGTGTGACCCCATCTAAATTACTCACAGTCATAGTAACATCACCGTCAGAGTTTATAGAAGTTGGATTAAAAGCAACTAAAGATCCCGAAGGTTGACCTGATGCAGAAAAAGTGACCGTTTCAGAAAATCCATTTACAAAATTCAAGGAGATATTATAGGCTGCTGATGCTGAGCTTGTGTTACATACTGAGACAGAACTTGTTGTATTTGATGCCACAAAAGTTGGATCAGAAGAGCTAATTGTAAAGTTTGTTGCATTCACATTGTAAAAAACATTATCAGCAGCTTCAACCATTATCCTTGCTGAACTAGTGATACTGTTAGGAACCACAATAGTCGCTGATCCATCATTAGGTGTATTAGAAACTAGTACTTCAGAAAAAGTAGCACCTCCATCTTTCGACAATAAAATGTTTACTGTTGAACAGTTCACAGGAGCTTCATTAGTTGAGCCAACGACCCAGTTAATAGTTTGGTTAGATCCTACAGACCACTCTACATTTGTAGACGGTCCTTCAACTGTAAATGGAGTGATGTCTACAGTGGTAATCTTTACATCATCTCTAGCACTATTTCCTCCACCTGCAGCATTATCTCTAACCACCAACGAAAAATTCATATCTCTTGCTACTGTAGGGACTACCTCCCAAGTACTTGATATACTTCCTCCAATTACAGTTGGTAGTGCAGGCATATATCTGTTTGGGGAACTTATCGATGAATTAGATCTAAAAACAGGACCATTTGTACTGGTCGGAGATGGTGGCATGACAGCAATTTCATTATCAATTTGTTCCCAATTATAACTCAGTACATTGTTAGAATCAACATCAGAGGCAACTCCTCGTAACACAAAAGGGGTAGATTTTGGAATAAAATAATTTTCTCCTGGAGTGATTACTGGCGCAGTATTCCCCGTTGAAGTGTTTACCGAACAAGTAGCAGAGGACTGAATCAGATTCCACATTTGATTAATACTCACAGAATGAAAGTGATCATCACTATTATTTTGTACATTTGGTGGGCAAATACCTGCATAGCCCATGATTGTTGACGCACTTCCTGGTTCAACAGCCGTAGAATTGGTTCTATTACAAGCATTATTTTGAGTGTGGGTTGCCCCAAATTGATGCCCCATCTCATGCGTAACATAATCAATATCATAAGGATCTCCAATGGGAGTTGAGATTCCAGTAACCCCTCTTGCTTTTTGACCTGAATTACAAACCACACCCAAGCCTGCTAGTCCAGCACCACCTATACTAAAGATATGACCTATATCATAATTTGCATTTCCAATAACATTATCACAAATGGTCTGAACTTGATTAATCATAGCCCCGGCACTTCCATCAGAAATTCCATCAGTAGAAGCATCTAAAAAAATAATCTCATCATTATTGGCAATAATTTCCATTCTTACTCCTAAATCTCTCTCAAAAACACCATTAATTCTTGTCATAGAGGTGTTCATTGCTGATAAAACAGCTGCTTTTTTGACAGCATCTGTCGCTACACCAGGAACTCCTTGATTAGATAGATGAAATTGGGCATACTCTCCAGAGCAAACAAGGGCTAAACGGAAAGTCCTTAAAATTCCATCATCAGCGTTTCTTTCAGATATAACTGGTGTTTTTTTTGTATCCAACTGTTTATCAACTTCACAACTAAAATCTTGCTCTCTTGGTGGTAAACTCGATCTAGAATACGCAATGTAAGAGTTGTAATCTTTAGAATATGGATCTATGTAAAAAGAGGGACCTCCAGCATAAAATATAACCGCGTGAAAACCATCGGTTCCAAAACTAAATCTCGCTACAGCAGAGGGGTTATCAATCCCTTTTCCTACGTATGATTTAACCATGGGGAATTTTAAAGATAATTCTTTCGATAATGAGGAGGCTTCCTTTACAGAGAATCTCTGAACTCCTTTGGATGTTGGTAATTCAATAACCTGGAAGGATTTTTGATCTGAAGAAAAAAAATTTTCCCTAAACTCAGTAAAGTTAATTTCATACAGCTTAAAATCATTAGGAATAGATTTTCTATATGTTAGATCTTGGTTGTTAAATGTGTCTTTTTTATTAGTGATATCTACCCATTTATTTGACTGTGAATATCCTACAGAAGTAAGTAAAAAGAATACTAAATAGATCAAACTATTTTTCATAATTTAGTTGTTTAATTAAATTTAAGGAATGCAACTAAATATAATAAAATTTTAATATATCTATTAACAATTGTTTAAATATTTATCCTACCCCTACTTAAGTAAGTATAAAAAATACCTCAATCACCCATTATAATGAACAAAAAGATCTATTTAAAAGATTTAGGCTTAAAAGATTTCAAAGAAGTCTGGGAGTATCAAACTAATTTATTAGAGGAAATAGTTGCAGTAAAAAGTAATAACAGAAAAGAAAATTTACTATTAGCAACGTCAAATTACTTTCTTTTTGTTGAACATCCTCATGTGTATACCTTAGGAAAAAGTGGAGATCTCAGTAATCTTTTAATTAATGAAGAACAATTAAAAAAAAGAAATGCCACCTATTACAAAATTAATCGTGGTGGAGATATTACCTACCACGGTCCGGGACAAATTGTAGGCTATCCGATTTTAGATCTTGAAAATTTTTTTACCGACATTCACAAATACTTGCGTTTTCTCGAAGAAGTCATCATCAAAACACTGGCTGAATATGGAATCACTGGAGAGAGAAGCAAAGGGGAAACAGGGGTCTGGATAGATGTAGGAACTCCTTTTGCAAGAAAAATTTGTGCCATGGGAATTCGAAGTAGTCGATGGGTTACCATGCACGGATTTGCACTCAATGTAAATACCAACTTAGGATATTTTGATCACATTATTCCTTGTGGAATTAGAGGCAAAGCTGTGACTTCATTGGAAGTAGAGCTCGGTAAAAAAATAGACCCTAGTCAAGTAAAAGAAAAAATACTTTGTCATTTCAAAGATCTTTTTGAGGTGGAAACATTCGTGTCAGACATCTAACTTTAATTGAGTTGGTAGTAGCTTAAATGTTTTTCTATGGTATTCAGTAATTCCTATTTCTTGAATAACTTTTCGGTGTTCTTTAGTTGGATATCCTTTATTTTTTTTCCAATTATAGGCCGGATATTCTACGTGAATTTTTTTCATATATTCATCTCTGTACGTTTTTGCTAATATAGATGCTGCGGCAATGCTCATATATTTTGCATCTCCTTTCACAATGGTTTGGTAAGGAATATTTTTATACGATTTAAATTTATTTCCATCTACTATAATAAATTCAGGAACTATAGACATTTTGGTAATGGAACGCTGCATAGCTACAATAGAAGCTTGCAGCACATTTAATGCATCGACTTCCTGATTAGAAACTAAATATACTCCAAATGACAAAGCTTCTTTTTCAATAATGGGTCTTAATATTTTTCTTTTGGCTTCAGAGATTTGTTTAGAATCGTTTAAGAACGGATGATAAAAATCTATTGGTAAAATAACTGAAGCAGCAACTACTGGTCCAGATAAGCAACCTCTTCCTGCCTCATCAGTACCTGCCTCTAATTGAAATCCACTAAAATTACTTTTTAACATTCTGCCAAATTAACACTTTTTCAAGATAATTATTTAAACTCTTTTCCGTTTAAAAGTTTACTTTTGTCCATAGAAGAATTTTCAATGAAAAGAATTATTTACTTCCTTTTTCTAGTTTGTCTTTCAACCACAACCACCTATGGTCAAAGAACTGAAATCTTAAACAAACCAAAAAAACCTCAGGATAGAGGTAATTTTATACTCAATGATAGCATTATTCCTGATAATAGTGGAACCAAAAAAATTAATTTAAGTGCTAAAACAACCTATACAGATTATAAGATTATTTCATACTTGAAAGATACCACTTATATCGACACAACACTCAATATTAAAAAGCATTATAAATTTAATTTTTTACGAGAAGATACTTTTGAATTACTCCCTTTTCATAATATTGGTCAGACATTTAATCGTTTAGGCTATCATTTTGATAACATTTCTACTACTCCAGACATCGGTTTTACAGCTAAACAATTTTCTTTTAATACCGTTGAGGATATTGATTACTATGAGGTGCCTACGCCAACCACTGAGGTTATGTTTTTGACCACCTTAGAGCAAGGTCAATTTTTGGAGTCTTTTTTTACCTTAAATTTTTCAAAAAGATTCAATATTTCTATCGCATATGCTGGTTTACGTTCTTTAGGAAAATATAGAGAAGCATTGGTTAGTCAAGGAAATTTTAAGACAACATTTCATTACGAAACAAAAAAGGGACAATATAATATTAGAGGTCACTTAGTAACTCAAGATATTTTGAATGAAGAAAGTGGTGGGTTAACAACAGAATCATTGCAAAATTTTATAGATAATGATCCAAACTTTTCTGACAGAGCAAGATTGGATGTAAATCTACAGAACACTGAAAATATTTTAAAAGGTTCTCGACTTTTTTTTGAACATAATTATAAACTTCTTTCTTCAAAAGATTCAGTTAGTCAAAAAGATTTTACAAATTTAAAAGTGGGTCACACTTTTGAAAGTCAACGAAAAAACTATGAGTTTAGTCAAGATTCTCCTTCATCTTTTATAGGAACTACCAATTTCTCTGGAAGTATAAGAGACGCTACAGATTACTCTTTTTTAAAAAATCAATTCTTTTTAGAATTTAATTCTAGATATGTATTAGGGACCTTTAAGCTCAAATCTAACTTGATGAGCTACTCTTATGGCTATGGTGAAATTATTAATCAGAGCAGTGGAATTAATAAAAGAAAGCTCGAAGGAAAAGCTGCTTCCTTTGGAGCAGACTGGAAAGCTAAAGTAAAGCAATTTCAATTAGACGCAACTGGCGAAATCACTCCTGGTTCTGGAAGATTATCAGGAACAAATCTTCGTGGTAATTTATCCTACAAGAAAGACAGTTTGTTTCATATAAAAGCAAGTTTATTACTAAATTCTACATCACCAAACTTTAATTTCTTATTGCATCAAAGCACTTACAACGAGTACAATTGGGAAAATGATTTTGAAAATATTAGAACTCAAAACCTAGGGTTTCAGCTAGAGTCAAAATGGTTAAATGCAGGTATTAATCTGACCAATATAGATAATTACACCTACTTTGGAGAAAACAGTTTACCCAATCAATATTCAGATAATGTCACCTACTTAAAAGTAAAAGTTTCTCGAGAGTTAAGTTACAAAAAATTTGCCTTGGATAATCATATGATGTATCAGAATGTTAGCAGTGGTGCATCGGTTTTTAGAGTCCCAGAATTTGTTACTAGAAATACCCTGTATTATTCTGATTATTGGTTTAAAGGAAAACCAATGCAAGTGCAAATTGGAGCAAGTTTTAAATATTTTTCAAAATATAAAGCCAATGCATACAATCCTTTATTATCCGAGTTTACACTTCAAAATTCTGAAGAAATTGGTTTCCCAAATGTCGATTTGTTTTTTAACGCTCAGATAAGAAGAACAAGAATTTATTTTAGAATAGATAATGCACTCTCTGACTTTGGAGAAAGAAACTATTTTTCTGCTCCCAATTATCCATACAGAGATTTTACCATTCGCTTTGGTCTAGTTTGGAATTGGTTTATTTAACCCTTATTTATTTGGTAGCTATTTGTCTAATTTTAATTTTTAATGCTGCAAATAATAAGGTCATAAATGGAGATAACCAGTTAAAAATTGCATAGACAAAATACTCTCCCACTCCCACTCCTAAAACACTTGATTGATAAGCTCCACAGGTATTCCATGGAATTAATACAGAAGTAACTGTCCCTGAATCCTCTAAAGTTCTACTTAAATTCTCTGGGGCTAATTTTTTATCTTCATATGCTTGTTTAAACATTTTTCCTGGAATTACCAATGCCAAGTATTGATCTGAAGCTAGAATATTTAATCCTAAACAGCTAATAACAGTGCTTGCAAATAGCCCAAATACTGAACTTGCTATAGAAAGTAATGTCTTTGTTAGTTTCGCTAAAGCTCCTATGGCATCCATAGTACCACCAAAGACCATGGCGCAAACAATTAATAGAATAGTCCATACCATTCCTTCCATACCGCCAGAATTAAATAGTTTGGTTAAAATTTCGTTATCAGTCGTGATTTGTGTTTCGCTGAATACAGCATTTAAAATAGATTCAAAATCAGAGTCTGATAAAACACTAAGTATATCAGATTGAAAAAAGTAAGCAAAAAAAGCGGCTAAAATCACTCCCACACCCAAAGCTACCAAAGGTTTTGATTTTAAAAGAATCATACCAACTACAATACCGGGTACAATAAATAGCCACGGGCTAATATAAAAAGTTTTATCTATGGTCTCTAATAAATCACTAACATCTGCATTACCAGTTGTATCTATAGTTAAACCTATTATTGTAAAAACGACCAATGCAATTATAATGGTAGGAACTGTTGTAAATGTCATATACTTAATATGCGTAAATAAGTCTGTCCCTGCCATCGCTGGAGCTAAATTTGTTGTATCACTCAAGGGCGACATTTTATCTCCAAAATAAGCTCCTGAAATTACAGCTCCTGCAATCATTCCTGAATGAATTCCTAAAGCACTTCCTATTCCAATTAAGGCAATTCCTACTGTTGCTGAAGTTGTCCAAGAACTTCCTGTTGCAATAGAAATAATTGCTGCAATAATTACAGATGCGGGTAAAAAAATAGCAGGACTCAATACTTGCAATCCATAATACACCATGGCAGGGATGATTCCACTTACTAGCCACGTTCCTGCCAAGGCCCCAACTAATAATAAAATAAAAATTGGAGTCAAAACACTTCTCCAATTTTCCCAAATCTCTAAAAACATTCTTAACAAAGTCACCTTATTAAAAAAACCAACGATACTAGCAGCAAATCCACCAATCAATAAGATATATTGATTTGAATAATCTCCAAATAAAACTCCATCAGCAAAGAAAATATTATATGCCAGAAAACACATCAAGATAATAACGGGTATGAAAGCCTCAAAAAGGCTTATTTCTTTATTAACCATTATTTTTTGATCTTGTGTTTGAATTTCTGTAGTAGAATTTTGATCTTGCATCGTATCATTATTTGATTTGTAATGTTACGATTTTAGATGAATCTACGCAAATAGATTAATCTAGGTTATGATGGTCTTTGAATTCAATAATGTTAACCGATAAGCTCTGGTAAACATAAAGTCTCGTTTTGCCTCTAATCAAATGGTAAATTTTTAACCATTTTTATTTTTTTAAGACTCCAACCTCTACCATACATTTTTTCATTACTTGATAGGTTCTTTCAATATCATTATCTAGCCCAATTGAGAAACGAATTAAACCCTCCGATAATCCCATGGCTTGTTGTTCCTCCTCAGGAATTTCAGAGGAAGTTGAGGACCCAGGCGATGAAAATAATGTTTTATAAAAACCAAGACTTACAGCCAAATAACCTGCGTTTTTATGCTGCATCAACTCCATTAATTGATTGGCTTTCTCTGAAGAACCTACATCAATCGTTAGCATACCACCATATCCATATTCTGGATTCATCATTGAGCTAAACAAGTTATGAGATGGATGTGATTGTAGCCCCGGATAGACAGTTTTTAAACCTTCTGCTTCAAACTTATTAGCCAAATAGCTAGCATTATAACTATGTTGTTTCATTCTAATATGTAGCGTTCTTAGATTTTTTAATAGAGAGGAAGCTCGTAAGCTATCCATCGTTGCACCCAATAACATACTTGCACCATCATTAACATTTCTTAATTGATCTATGAATTCTTGTGTTCCGCAAACCACTCCTCCCACTGTATCAGAAGTACCATTGATAAATTTTGTTAAGCTATGAATTACAATATCTGCCCCCAATTTTGCAGGAGACACAGACAATGGGGAAAAGGTATTGTCTACAACCAGTTTTAAATGATGTTTTTTAGCCAGTTCAGCGAGTGCTTTGATATCTGCTACCTCTAATAGTGGATTGCTTACAGTCTCGCAATACAATACTTTTGTGTTTTCTGTAATGGCAGCTTCTACTACTTCTAATTTTGTAATATCTACAAAGGAAGTATGAATGTTTAATCGTGGTGTAAAGTTTTTTAAGAATGCATAGGTTCCACCGTAAATAGTTCTACTAGAAACAATATGATCTCCCGCTTCACATAATTGCAAAAATACAGGAGTAATCGCTCCCATTCCTGAGGCTGTAACATGGGCCGTTTCGGTTCCTTCCATGGCTGCAAGAGCTTCCCCTAGATATAAATTACTTGGGGTGGAATGACGAGAATACAAATAACAACCATCAGCATTGCCCTCAAAGGTATCGAACATGGTTTTTGCCGATAAAAATGTATACGTTGAAGAATCGGAAATGGATGGGTTTACACCTCCAAATTCACCAAAATATTGAAGATCTTGAATGTTGTCTGCTGGATTAAACTTCATAATATATCTATTTTTACATCAAATTTAATTATAAGTAGAAAATTAATCAATCAAACAAACTATAATCAGTTTAATTTTAACTACAAAAGCCTTAAAATAAATTTAAAATCTATATTTTTACAAAAAAAAGATCTTTTTAGATTATTTTTCAGAAAACTTTTCAATCAATGAAATTAGATACGACCGATAAAAAATTATTAACACTGCTTCAAAATGATAGCAAACAAACCAATAAACAATTGTCCTTACAGTTAAATTTATCGGTAACTGCCATATATGAAAGAATTAAAAAATTAGAAAAAGAAGGAGTGATTAGAAAATATGTAGCGATGATTGATAAAGAAAAAATCAACAAATCGTTCCTTATTTTCTGTCATGTAAAACTGTTACAACATTCAAAAGAATTCTTATCCAATTTTGAAAAAGAGATTTTAAAATTAGATGAAGTTCTAGAATGTTTCCATGTGAGTGGAGATTATGATTATATCCTAAAAATTCATGTTAGCGATATGAAGGAGTATCGTGAATTTATGGTGACAAAACTTACCACGATCAAGCATATTGGAAGTACACACTCTATCTTTTCGATTAATGAGGTAAAGAATTCTAATGAAATAATGGTATAAACACGAGTCTAAAGTTTTGTTTTGACGCTGCGTGTAAAATGCGTTTTAATGCATTTTGATACTTTGTTGTGTGTTGGCTTTATTTTTAATTAGTCTTTTGGCTACTTTTAATTCAATAATCGCGAGAATAATGATAATCAAAATTTCCATTAGTAAATATGTCCATCCAAAAATTGTTATTGTTCCAAAATGATAAAAAGCAAAAACAATGGATATGCAACAATATGACAAATTCATTATTCCAATTCCTTTCATTAATTGACCTGAATCATCACTGTTTTTTCTAGTGCAGTATAAATCATAAATTACAAGAAAAATTGGCAGAGTTGCAAGAAAGTATAATGTCTTAGAAGGTATGCCGACTAGACTTTCTAACTTGACTAAGACATATCCTAATAAAAAAGCTGATAGGACAGCACCTAATCCATCAATAAGGAAAAGTTTTTTCGGATGAGATATAAACTTTTCTAACATTTATTGGTTTTATATTTTCGTTTTCACAACAAAAGACATTTCTACCAAATCATCAATAAATTTATCTTTTAAATTGTCAAACCATTTTTTTGAACCATATTTTACATTAAAATCTGCTCTGTCTATACTAAAAACCTCACTTTTAAATGTTACAACACCCCCATCTTCTGATATTGATGCAGGAATCGTTATACTTTTTGTAACATCTTTTACTGTTAAATTTCCAGTAACAGCTAACTTACCCTCAGTATTCGATACCGAAGTAATTACAAATTTAGAGGTTGGATAGATCGCAATATCAAAAAAATCAGCATTAGAAAGATGCTTTACTAAACCTGCCGCTTTTTTGGGATCTTCAATATCTAAGCATTTCATAGAAGCCATGTCAATTGAAAACTCACCTCCTGTAATTTTACCATTCTCTACAACCAATGAACTTTCATTAAAACCAATGGTTCCATCGTGAGATCCTCCGGGCTTGGTTCCTTTCCAAGTCATTATAGATGTAGCTAAATCTATATTGTTAAGGGCTACCATTTTTTCAACTTTTACTTCTTCTTTTGCCGCAATTTTTTCTTTTTTGTCTTTATTACAAGAGATAAAAACTAAAAAAACAGCAACAGTTACTATATAAATTTTTTTCATTTTTTTACTGATTTATAAAATTATTACACAGTTCAAAATTATAGCAAATTGAAATTTTATCTATAAAAATTTTTGTTAAATTTTGTTTTTAGTATCTATGATAATAGTCACTGGCCCTTCATTAAAAATTTCTAACATCATCTCTGCTCCAAATTGCCCTGATTGAATCTCTTTCCCCAACTCTTGCTGGAATTGATCTATAAATTTTTCGTAGAGTGGAATGGCTATTATAGGTCTTGCAGCTTTGATATAACTAGGACGATTTCCTTTTTTGGTTGATGCATAAAGGGTAAACTGACTTACAACAATACAATCTCCATTCTCATCAATTAGTGATGTATTCATGACACCGTTTTGATCGTTAAAAATTCTAAGATTTGCAATTTTCTTGGACAACCAATGAATATCATCTTCTGTGTCTTCCGCCTCAATCCCTAATAAAACAAGAACTCCTTTTTGTATGGCAGCTACTATTTTTCCGTCAATAGTTACGCTGGCTTTTGAAACTCTTTGAACAACTGCTTTCATTACTTGAACAATATTTACACATTAAATAGAAAATAATCCCTACAAATTATTCGAAGACATCGGTTCTATAATGTTCTTCCTCACCTTCTAATATTTGTAAATAACTTTTGTAGCGAGACCTAGAAATTTCTTCATTTTCTAAGGCTTTTTTTACCGCACACTGAGGCTCATTTATATGAATGCAATTATGAAACTTACAAGCACTCTTTAATTTAAAAAACTCTACAAAATAATCTCCTAGTTCTTCTTTTTTAATATCTACGACACCGAACCCTTTGATTCCTGGAGTGTCTATGATTTTTGCATCAAAACTAAGATCAAACATTTCTGCAAACGTTGTGGTATGCTGTCCTTGTTGATGCTGATCTGATATTTCTTTCGTTTTTAAATTTAAACTAGGCTCAATAACATTGACCAGGGTTGTTTTTCCAACTCCTGAATGGCCAGAAAACACAGTTGTCTTTCCTTTCATCAATTCTTTTATCGATTCTAAATTTACCTGTTTACTTGCTGAAACCTCAACACATGTATACCCAATAGCTGAATAAATTTGTTTTAACGATCGCATTGCTAAACCATGTTCTTCCTGATGCGTATCGATCTTATTAAAAACTAAAATTACTTGGATAGAATATGCTTGTGCAGTTACTAAAAAACGATCTATAAAGGTTGTTAGTGTTGGTGGATTATGAATCGT
>CATISV010000160.1 GCA_949541125.1 Flavobacterium sp. SCGC AAA160-P02 | reverse complement strand
GGTTTTTTTGTGGAAATATTTCACCACCAATCATAACTTTTTTGAGAATCTAATTTTATAAAAATAAAGAGAAGTAGCGTAAATCCCCAAAGTGAAGATCCACCATAACTTATAAAAGGTAAAGGAATTCCTACTGTTGGAAAAAGCCCGATAACCATTCCCACATTTACAACTAGATGAAAAAATAAAATCGAGGCAACTCCGTATCCATATATTCTACCAAACTTATTCGCATGTTTTTCTGCTCTATTTATAATTCTAAAAAGAAGAGCCATAAAAAGAATAATTAGGAGACTAGAACCTATAAAGCCCCATTCTTCACCCACAACACTAAAAATATAGTCTGTATCTTGTTCAGGAACAAAATTACCTTGCGTTTTATCACCCTCTAAAAAACCTTTCCCCCAAAACTTTCCAGAACTAATTGTTTGCAGAGATTGTACGGAATTGTATCCTATTTGTTGTGTATCTGATGTTTTTCCTAATAAAACTTCAAACCGATCTCTTTGGTGTTTTTTTAAAATATGATTGTAGGAGTAGTCAGCGGATATGACAAAGAGTATGGAGAGACTATAGCTTAGTAAGATTGTTAGCCAATTAAATCGTAAAAAGTGTTTTGTTCTGTAAAGATTATATAAGAGATATAAAGATATAATAGAGCATAGGAACGTTATTATGATTTTTACTCCTAATAATATTGTGAGTATAAATAATATGATAGCTGTAATACCTAAAATGAAATAAGCCAATGTTAATCCCTCTCTATTTAAAACGAAAAAAAACGCAAAATAAACAATTGCTGATCCTGGATCATGAATTGCAATTAAAAGAGCAGGTATAAAAATTATTATAAAAGCTTTTAATTGATTTTTTATAAGACGTAAGTTATACTTTCTGTCACTCATTAAGTTTGCCAGTGCAAGTGCGGTGAATGCTTTTGCAAATTCTGAGGGTTGGATACTAGCACCCCCAATTCGATACCATGACTTAGCGCCATTAATTTCTTTACCAAAAAGAAAAAGTCCAATCAATGAAAGTAAAGATATGATGAAAAAAACATTGGAAAATTGCTGAAAAAATTTTGCGTTAATAAACAAAATTAAAATGATAAGAGGAATACTTAATAAAATCCATAGAAGTTGTTTGCCATGTTTGCTAGAAAAATCTAACAAATAAGTACTTTCTTCAGAATAGGAGGCTGCATAAATATTTATCCAACCAAAACTTACTAGTAGAATAAAAAAAAGTACTAATAGCCAATCAATACCAAAAAAAATATTAGTTTGTTCCTGCCTCAAAATTTTCAGAATATAAGTTTTGTCTATTATAAATAGGGTATAAATCTTTTTTTATCATCAAATCCTCTATCCATTTTCTTTTAACTTTTCCTGTTAAATATTTTTCGATTAAAAGACTTGTTATTGGTGCGGCAACAGTAGCTCCATATCCACCATTCTCGATAAATACGGCAATCGCAATTTTAGGGTTTTCTTTTGGAGCAAAAGCTACTAAGATGGAATGATCTTTTAATTGAGTTTTTTTTCCGTTAACTCTAATAAAATTTTCTGAGGTTCCTGTTTTACCAACAATATCAATTCCTGGAATGTTGACCCATTTAGCTGTACCAGTCTTGAATACTTCGTGCATGCCTTCAATAATTGGTTCAAAATGTATTTTATCAATACTCGTTATTTTGGGAATTATATATGTTGAATCTGATATTGCCTTATTGTCTATTTTTTTTACGATATGAGGTGTATAGAAATACCCTCTATTTGCAATTGCAGCTGTCACATTTGCTAATTGAATTGGAGTAGTAAGTATTTCACCTTGTCCAATTGCATTCGAGATATTAGTAGAGGCGTTCCACTTGTATTTATACATCCTGCTATAATAGTCTCCATTTGGGATAAAACCTTTTTGACCAAACGGTAAATCATATCCAAGATAATTTCCCAACCCAAAACTTTTAACGTGATTACTCCAATTATTCAACCCTTCTTTAGGGGAGTTGTTTTTTTCAACAATCCTCTTATAGGTATTTGCAAAGTAGCTATTGCAAGATTTGGAAATCGCTGTATTCAATTGAATGGGCACACCGTATAGATCGCTATGACAACCCATAAATTCATGTTTTCTTTTTCCATAGCGATATCCATTATAACAATAAAAATTTGTTTGTTCATTGATTACTCCTTCCTGAAGACCAATTAGTGCATTTATTAATTTAAAAGGTGAGCCAGGAGGGTAATTAAATTGAAGTCCTCTATCCATCATTGGTTTATTTATTGAATCACCAAATAATTCTACTGAATTTTTTGAACGGGCTCTTCCTACCATTCTGTTAGGGTCATAACTTGGTGATGTTATTAGGCTTAATATCTCACCTGAACTGGGTTCTATTGCAACAATTCCCCCTCTTTTACCTTGCATTAAAAACTCTCCATATTGTTGAAGCTTACTATCAATAGTTAACATTAAGTCTTTCCCATTGACGGCATCAGAATCATATGCACCTTCCTTAAAAGGCCCCATTATTTTGTTAAGTCGATCTCTTTGTAAATATTTTTTTCCTTTAATACCACGTAAAACATTTTCATATTGCTTTTCAATTCCCCAAGCACCAATTAATTCTCCCTGATCATAATAGGTGTCATTTTTAGCAGTTTCTTCATTTACTTCACTTATATAACCAACAATATTAGCAGCAGATTTTATCGGATAATTTCTAATAATTCTTTTTTGGATGTAGAACCCTTGAAATTTATGTAACTTTTCTTGCAAGAAGGCAAAATCTTCTTTGGCAAGTTGCTTTAAGAAAACAGAAGCCAGCCAGGGAGCGTAATTTTCAGCTTTTTTGTATCGTTTTATAAAATCTTTTTTGGTGATTTTTAAAAGAGAACAAAACTCTAAGGTATCTATAGATCCCACCTCATCTGGAACTATCATTACATCATAGGAAAGTTGATTAGCGACAAGAAGCTCTTCATTTCTATCGTAGATATATCCTCTTTCGGGAAAATCATATTTAATTTTTACTGCAGAGGTTTTTACAGGATCGAAGTCACGTCCTTTTACTATTTGTAACTGATATAATCTTCCTATGTAAAGAAGTCCAATGATTGTAATTAAGAAGTATAGTAAAAAACGTCTGTTCATTTTTAATTGAGTTGTTTCTTTTTAAAGAGATATGATCCTAAAAAATAAAGTAACAAAGTAAAAGTACTTGAATATAAAGTATTTAATAGTACTATATCTATGTTTTGAAAGCTAAAATTATCTAAGAAAATTAAAAGAAAATGATGTATAATTGTTAAGGTTGTAACATAATTGAACACTTGACCAAATGGTTCTGAATGAATATTAAATAATAAGAAGTCTATATTACTTTTCTTAAAATATAGCTTGATAAAAAACAAGCGTAAATAGGCAACAAATAAAAGCGAAAAAGCATGAATTCCTCCGGTATCAGTAAATGAGTCTAATGCTAAACCATATAAAAAAGAAAAAATTAATATTATAAATCGATTCTTATATAAAGGAAATATAAAAATAATAGCGACATATAAATACGGATTAATAGAACTGAAAAAATTAATATTATTCAATACAAAAATTTGTAATAGCAATAGAAAGACAGCCCAAAAAAATATGCTAAAATTATTCATTAATGCTGTTTTCTAGTTCTCTAATTTCCTCCTTGTCGAAGTTTTTAATCACATAAATGTTTTTTAAATTACTCATATCATTAAAAAGTTCAATATTTACCAATCTTTTTATGCTAGATCGTTGTTCAATATTAATCACTTTTCCAATTAAAAGACCTTCTGGAAAAATTGAAGATCTTCCCCCGGTAATAATTGTATCACCCATTTCAATAATGGCTTGTCTTGGGATGTCTAATAATTGAACTATATTATAATCAAGCCCATTCCATTCTAAGCTTCCAAAATGGTTAGAATTTTTCAATTTTGCATTTATCTTGCTGTTTTTGTTTAAAATGGATTGAACTCTAGAATAATTAGTGGAAATCATTTCTGTGATACC
>CATISV010000159.1 GCA_949541125.1 Flavobacterium sp. SCGC AAA160-P02 | reverse complement strand
TTGGGACATTTTATCCCTGCCAAACTATTTAAAACGAAAGTAGAAAAGTTCTACTTATTTTTTGAATACAAATTCTCCTTATTCAAAAAGAAAATTGGAGAAACTGTCTATGGTATTGGCTGGATTCCATTAGGGGGCTATGTAAAAATTGCCGGTATGATTGATGAAAGCATGGACACTGAACAAATGAAGCAAGAACCAAAACCCTGGGAATTTAGATCCAAACCAGCATGGCAACGATTAATTATTATGTTGGGAGGGGTCTTTGTTAATTTTATATTAGGAATCTTCATTTATATCATGCTATTGTATTCTTATGGTGAAAAATACTTGCCCAATGATAACCTAAAAGATGGTGTTTGGGTGAGAGATTCTTTGGCTATAGAGTTGGGGATACAAAATGGAGATAAAATACTTGCTGTTGACGGTAAAAAAATAAAAAAATTCTCAGACATTTTCATAGAGTTTGTCAACGGAAATAGGTATACGATTGAACGAAATGGTGAAATTATTGATAAAGAATTACCTATAGACTTCATTGCTAAGCTGATTGATAAAGGAAAAAATGCGGGAATGATTGTTCTGCCTAGAAGCCCTTTTATTATTGCAGAAGTTCCTGAAAACTCCATAAATAAATCAGTAAAATTAAAGGATAAAGATATTGTTGTTGGTATTAATGGAACCCCAATAAAATACTATGATGAGGTAGAAACTTTATTAAAAGAGTCTGCAGGAAAAGAAATTTCTTTTACTGTAAAAAGGGGAGAGGAAAATAAAACCTTTAACCTAAAAGTAAGTGATAAAGGTAAGCTTGAAGTCATAACTTATGGTCTAGGGTTTAATGATTTAGAAAAATTAGGCTACTATAGTTTAGCCAATATTGACTACTCATTTATTCAAGCAATTCCTGCTGGAACAAAAAAATCCTATCAGACGCTAACTAGCTACATGAAACAACTTAAAAAGATTTTTAACCCCAGTACAGGCGCTTATAAAGGAATCGGTGGTTTTATCGCTATTGGAAATATTTTCCCTTCTACATGGAGTGCAGAAAGTTTTTGGAATATTACAGCCTTTTTATCCATCATGCTTGGATTTATGAACCTGTTACCAATTCCTGCTTTAGATGGTGGCCATGTTGTCTTTACTCTTTGGGAAATGATTACAGGAAAAAAGCCAGGGGATAAATTCTTAGAATATGCACAAGTAACTGGTTTTATAATATTGATCGCTTTGTTACTGTTTGCAAATGGAAACGATATCTTTAGGCTTTTTCAATAGGCTAAAAAAAGATTCTAAAACTTAAGTGTTCTTTTTATTGCATAGTCATTTTTCCAATCTATCCACTTTTGACCTTGAAGTTTTCTCATCAAAGAATCTATAGATCTCATAACGATAATATTATAAATTGCTTTTCCAAGATTTTTTGGGTTTCTTGCGATAGCTCGTAAGCTCATAGAAAACCCTGGTGTAATATATTTCATATGATGCCAATAACCTTCTGGGATATATAAAATGTTTCCATGCTCTAAGTTTGTGATAAATCCTTTTGCCTTTTGTAAAGCTGGCCATTTTTTATAATCAGGTTTACAAAAATCAATATCTTCCCTTGTTATTAATGAATACGGTATCTTATAAAGATATTTACTTTGTTTTTGATCAAACAAAATGCATTGCTTTTGTCCTTCGAAATGAAAATGAAAAATATTTGCTAAATCAATATCATAATGCATAAAAGTATGTGAGTCTTTCCCTCCAAAAAAGAGCATTGGCAAGCCTTTTAAGAATCGTATTCCAAAATCTGGGTACTTAAAATCATTTTGTAATTCTGGAACTTCTTTTAAAAGATTCCACAAGAAAATTCTATATTTTGTTGGTTCTTTTTTTAACAAGTCTATATACTCACTCATTTTCATCTGAGCGTGAGGCTCGTTAAAACCATCTTTATAATCGACCGGTCTATCATCATATAAAGGGACTGTTTTATCTCCAGCAACTTCCTTCATATGATCTAAAGACCATTTAGAAAAAGCAGGCCAATCTCCAATAAGTTTTTCAATAACAACGGGTTTTTGTGGTTTGAAGTAATTGGTTAAAAAATCTTCTTTGCCAATAGTTTTAACTCTATGGATCTCTGTTAAATTCAAGGGGTTTTTTATTACAAATTTATAAAATCTAGAATAATCTGATTCAATTATAAAAAGCACTTTTTTAAAACCTAAAACTTACATCGAACATTATATTTGACTGAGGCATTGGAACTAAATTCGTTTCGGTATAATCTGTATTAAAAATATTATTTCCGATGACAGAAAATTGGAATGATTTTACGTCCAGTGTAAACATTAAATCAATTACAGAATAACTATCTCCTAAAGTTCTATCAGCAAATTTATAAACGAATGTATGCCGTAAATTCTTAAAAAATTGCGATGTATATGTTGTTATAAAGTGATGCTTTAATGAGTTAATTGAATATCTTGAAAACTCAAATAGATTCGCTTTTAAGTTTTCAGTTAGATAAGTGTATCCAATTGATATATATTGTGGATAATTCTTTTCTGAAAATTGATACGATGAGTTTATTTCAAAACCAAATGTATTTAATTCTTGAATATTTGTTGCCTGCCACTTATCATCTTCATTGTTTTTAACATAATCTATTAGATTATTAGAATCTCTATTAAAAACTGCAGTCGAGAATATTAACTTCCCTTTGGAGAATTTTAACCCTATTTCCTCTGATATCGCTTCTTCTGGAGTAAGGTTTTCATTCCCCAAAGTTGTTGGGTCACTATAAAATAAATCTGTATAGGTAGGAATTCTATAGGTGTATCCTATATTTGCATAGAGTTTTAAATGGTCTTGTAAATTGATTCCAAGATCAATTCCTGGGAAAGCTTGAAATTTAAAGTCAGAAAAATATGTTGCAGCGACTCCAGGCGTAATATCGAGCTTATCATCAAACAGTGTAAATTGATGCTCTAAAAACACATTCGTCATTGTACGTTCCCGATCTCCAAGATTATTGCTTTGTAAATACACCTTTGCTAGATCAATTCCAAAACCAGTAATTCCTAACTTAGACCTGTAAGACATATGGAATTCTGCTCCAACTTTGTTAGAAATATGTAGATTTCTGTATACAGAGGGGTTGTCGCGAATAAAAACATACATATCCTGATTTCTCTTCCAATAAATTCGTGGCTTAAATGTCATTTTATCCGTTGTAATTTTTGTTGAAAAACCTATCAAACTGGTTTCTGTTTCTTCATATTGATCTGTTGCAGTAGGAGAAGCATAAAAACCGTTTGATCCAAATTTCCTAGAAGTGTAATAGCCAATAAAATTTATAGGTGTTTTATTTTTATTGAAGGTATTTTTGATAAAATAATTCTGATTTTTAAAATCTGTATTATACCTATATCCATCAGATGTATTGTAAGAAGCATGCCCAATAAAAGAGGTGTTTTTGAAATTTTTACCAATAGTCCCTGAAACATTTTTTTGTTGAAAAGAACCTCCTTGAACTCTAATAGAATTAACCTTACTTGCTTCTTTTTTAGTAACAATATTAATGGCTCCGGTAAAAGCATTTTGTCCAAAAACACGAGCGGCTGGTCCTTTGATGATTTCAATTCTTTCAACAACATCTATGGGTAACGCCATATTCATTGTATGATGTCCCGTTTGAGCATCTTCAACCTTTATACCGTCAATTAATAATAGTGTTTGGTCAAAACTTCCTCCACGGATGTAAACATCTGATTGCATTCCATTGAGACCTCTTCTTCTTATGTCTACTCCTGCAACTTGTTGTAATAAATCAGCAATATTGGTTGTTGCACTCTGTTTGATTTGTTCTGATGTTATGACTGTTATTGTCCTTGAGTTTTCTTTAAATGGCAAACTAATTCTACTTGAATTAATTATAATGGAATCTAACTTAACCTTTTTTTCTTGGGAAAAATTATAACTATTTATCAATAGGGTTAAGGGAATAAGCAGACTATTTTTAATATTCATTATTTTAAATTTTAAATTGCGAATTTATATAAATATTGATTAATATAATCCCTGTAACCTTTTTAAAAATCTACTATAATTAATATCTTTACAAGGATGAAATTAGAGCATAAAAGCCGGATCGATTTAAAAAGTAAATGGGATGAATTGGTAAAAAAACTATCCTGTATATTTTCTGATGGCGCCCCTTTAAATTTAGACGGGATCATCTATTTAATTGGAGTTCAAGAATTAGGACAAGGGAAAAGACAATTCAAAAAAGACGAGAAAGTTAATCTTATGCATATCGCGATTTGTAAGTTACTAGAACCTTATGGTTATTATGAGTTTGAATACTTTGACGAAGACGGATGGCCACATTATAAAATAATGGCAAGTCTTCCCAATTTAAAACCGGGTGAGCAAACCGTTTTAATGAAAGAAGCGGTTGTAAATTATTTTGAGGGGATCGATTTTTTTAGATAACACTTTCTTCTTATAGCTTGATAAAAAATCTCTTTTTTATTTACCCCAAATAACATATATTAAGGACTGCTTTTTAATGATAATTATTTTACTCCAAAAAAAGCCCATAATTTAGACACTTTTGTGTTGAAAACTCGTGTGTGATTTATTCTTATACAAAATTAACCAAATTAAAGAAGAAAATGTAATTTTGAATTTATTGTAAAATAATATCAATTAAAACCATTATTATGAAAAAAATTCTTGTTTTATTTTTTTTTATTAGCACTCTATCATATGCTCAGTACAGCATAAAAGGTGTGATGCAACCAGCAGAAAAGTTTTCATGGGTTTTGTTATATAAAATTGAAGGGGCTAAAGAAATCTATGTGAAAAATACTCAAGTAAAAAAAGAAGGAAAATTGGGGGTTTTTGAATTTATTTTACCAAGTAATACAAAAGTTGGTTCATATAGGATTAGGTTTGCTATGAAAAAAAATGGATTTATCGAATTTTTATTCAATAAAGAAAATATAGAATTTGAATTCAATCCAAAAGATCCAGAAAACACAATAAGCTATAAAAAATCTAAAGAAAATAAACTTTTCAATAGCTTTTTTACTGACATATCATCAATACAATTCAAAATTGATTCTTTACAAAAGGTTTACTTTAAAAAGCCTGATAATATAACTAAAGAGAGTTATAAAATTTGGGTTGATAGGCTGCAAAAAACCAAAAAAGAGTATTTACAAAAATCTCAAAAAACCCTAGTCTATCAATTTGTAAAAGCAGGCGATAGATATAATTCTCCTAAAATTTTAGAAAATCCTGAAGAATATCATAGTACTTCTTTAGACCATTTTTTTGATCATATCGATTTTTCAAATAAAGTCCTTTACAACTCTTCTTTCTTAATTAAGAAAATTTTAGATTATGTGTTTCAAATAAATTATTCAGAAAATATTGAAATCCAAAAAAAACAATATAGAAAGGCTTCTAAAATAGTACTCAATAAAATAAAGGAACTTCCCTTTAAGGCTGATATAATAGAGCTTCTGATTTCACAATTTGCTGCAATTAAAAATGCAGAAATGGTAGATCATTTACTCGTCGATTATTTTGACAGGCTTCCAATAGAGAATCAAAACAGTTTATTTAAAAAGAACATACTTGCTAAAATGAGTATTGCTATTGGAAGAATCGCTCCAGATTTTTCTTGGGAAGAAAACGGCAAACAGCTTCGCCTCTCTGAATTAAAAGATGGGCTAAACTACTTATTAATTTTTTATAGCACTGAATGTTCTCACTGTTTAAGAGAAGTTCCAGAAGTTTTTGAATTTATGAAAGGAAAAGTAAACACCAAAGTTATTGCGTTTGCGATGGAAACTTCAGAAAAAACTTGGTTAAATTATCACCATAAAATGTCTGGATGGCATCATGTTTTAGGCTTAGAAAAATGGAGAAACCCGATTGCAAGAGCTTATCAAATTAATGCAACTCCGTCATATTTCATTTTAGGAATGGATAAAAAAATTATTTCTACCCCTCAGAGTATAGAAGATTTGAAGTTGGTTTTGGAACAATTAAATTAAAAATACAAAAATGCATTCTCTAAATGTAAAACATTAAAATCAGTCTTTTTTTTAGTAATTGCAATTATATCGAATCGAACTTCTGCATCTATTTCATTTTGAATTATATATTCATTCATTGCCATGACCAATAATTTAATTTTTTTGTGATTTACAAAATCTTGTGGATTACCAAATTCATTGGTTGATCTTGTTTTTACCTCAATTGATGCTATTATTTCTGACTTTTGAGCAATGATGTCTATTTCTGATTTTTGAAATCGCCAGTTTCTATCTAAAATTGTATAGCCTTTACGAATTAAATAATCTGCTGCTAAATCTTCGCCTATCTTCCCTAATTCATTGTGGTCTATCATATTATTTAGAACTCTTTATTCTCTAATTTTTTAATCTTTCAATATATCTTTTTGCTTCTTTCATGACTTTGGGAGATAGAATAATTGTTGCTAACATTGTTGGAATCGCCATCAAAGCAAATGCGCTGTCGATTACATTAATTATAGTGTCTAAACTTGCTGTAGCCCCTAAAATGATACTTCCTATAAACAAATAATTATAGAGATGCTTATTGTTGGCACCAGCTAAAAATGATAATGATTTTGTTCCGTAGTACGAATATGAAAACAATGAAGAAATACTAAAAATGGCAACACAAATCATCAGTAAATATTTTCCAACTCCTGGCATTGCATTTGCAAAAGCCGTCGCTGTTAAACTTACTCCATTTGAATCAGTCGTTTGCCATACATCTGTTACCAAAATAGCTAAGGCAGTTAAAGTACAAACGATAATTGTGTCAATAAATGGCCCTAACATAGCCACTAAGCCTTCTCTAACTGGTTCATTGGTTTTCGCTGCTCCGTGAGCCATCGGCGCAGTTCCAACTCCGGCTTCATTAGAAAATGCTCCTCTCCTAACACCTAAAATAATTAACGCCCCTAGGACTCCACCAAAAACAGAATCCTCTTTAATAAAATTAGCGGAAAAAGCATCCGTAAAAATCATCAAAAAGTATTTAGGAACTACGTCTATATGTACGATGAGTATAATAACAACTAGAATAAAATAAAATAAAACCATTGAAGGAACTAGGCTTTCAGTGACTTTACTAATTCTTTTTAATCCTCCAAGAATTACAAAAGAGGTAATGATTACAAGAAAAATTCCTATCCCAAAATTGGTGTAATTCGTTACCTCAATTCCATTTGGTTTCAACAAAATATCATTCACTGCCTGTGTTAATTGATTTACATTAAAGATGGGCAGGGCACCAATCATAGCACAGGCACTAAAAAATATTGCCAAGGGCTTCCATTTTTTTCCTAATCCTTCGGTAATAAAGTACATTGGACCTCCTTGCATTTCCCCATTTGTATCTTCCCCTCTAAACATAATTGCTAATGAAGAAGTAAAAAATTTAGTAGACATTCCAACCACAGCACTAACCCACATCCAAAAAATCGCTCCGGGACCACCCACTGCTATGGCAACAGCAACTCCTGAAATATTCCCCATTCCAACGGTCGCTGATAAGGCAGTTGTTAATGCTTGAAAGTGGCTTATTTGACCTGGGTCATTAGGATCATCATATTTTCCTCTTAAAACTTGAATCGCATGTCCAAAATATCTGAAGGGTAAAAACCTTGAAATAATTAAAAGGTAAATTCCACCTCCAATCAATAGAACTAATAATGGGAACCCCCATACAAAAGAGGCAAACTCTGCAATACTTTCCTCTATTAATTTCATTTAAATATAACTTCTGAAGTTCCTATTTTAACATTCATTTTAATTGTTCTTCCTAAAATTAGAGCTCTGTTGTCTGTTTCATGGCCTGCGGGAAAATTAAATAAAACAGGGAAATCATAATCAGCAACAACTTCTAAAATAAGCTGTTCTATAGAACTTCCCCAAACGGTAGTATTCTTTTTTATATTACTTATATCTCCAATAATCAAGCCATTGCATTGATTAAAATAGCCAGCTCTTTTTAAGGTTTGTAACATCCTATCAATATGATATTTATATTCCCCAATTTCTTCAATAAATAAAATCTTTTTATGGGTGTTTATTTGACTATTACTTCCTAACATACTTTGTAAAATACTCAGGTTTCCTCCAACTAATAAACCTTCTCCAATACCCTTTCTATTATTTATTGAAGAAGTAATCGTATACTTCAACTCTTCTCCAAACAATGCTTTTTTGAATGTTTTAATACTTTCTATTGTTTCTTTGTCATCAAACACCAAGCTAGACCCCATCATCGCATGAATGGTTTCTAATCCAAGATTATGAATATGACTATGAAAAGCGGTTATATCAGAAAACCCAATAATCCATTTAGGGTTTAATATAAATTTGCTAAAATCTAGTTTGTCTAAAATACGAACACTCCCGTACCCTCCTCTTGCACACCATACTGCTCTTATTCTTGGATTATCTAATGCTTTTTGAAAATCGCTGGCTCGCTCGTCATCTGTCCCTGAAAAATGGTTGTTTTGAGTAAAAACATGCTCTCCAATAAAAACTTTTAAGCCCCAGCTTTCCGCTAATTTTTTCGCCTTTTCAATACTTTCTTCTTTATCTATAAGTATTCCAGCGGGAGCGACTATAGCAATACTGTCTCCTGCTTTTAAATAATTTGGTTGAATTAATTTCATCGGTTTCAAGATTGAATCATTCCCAGTTTGTCCAAATGACAAAAAAGAGATTAGTAATAAAACTAAGGATGCGTATTTAATTCGTCTCTTCATACGAATGATTTTTGTAAATGTATTTAAATTCATTGGGCTTTCAAAAATATGTTCAACTTCCTTTTTGTACTTTTGTCAATCGAAAAATAGTCGATAACAAGATTCATGAGTTCTTCTAAAAGATATACCATCACTGCAGCACTACCTTATACTAATGGTCCAATTCATATCGGTCATTTAGCGGGCGTGTATATACCTGCGGATATTTATGCTAGATATTTGCGTTTAAAGGGGAATAATGTCGCCTATATTTGCGGAAGTGATGAGCATGGAGTTGCGATTCCAATGCGTGCAACAAAAGAAGGCCTTTCTCCACAAGATATTATCAATAAATATCATACAATTATCAAAAATTCTTTTTTCGATTTTGGAATTTCTTTTGATAATTATTCCAGAACCTCCTCAGAAGTTCATCATAAAACGGCCTCAGATTTTTTCGTGAATTTATATCAAAAGAGCGAATTTATTGAAGAAGTTTCTGAACAATTATATGATGCGGAAGCCAATCAATTTTTGGCTGATAGATTTGTTATTGGAACCTGTCCAAAATGTGGATTTGAAGAAAGTTATGGTGACCAATGTGAACATTGTGGAACCAGCCATAATGCGACAGATTTAATCAGTCCTAAATCTGCTATTACCGGCAATATACCTTCTATTAAAAAAACCAAACATTGGTTTTTACCCCTAGACAAACACGAGCCCTTTTTACGTAAATGGATTTTAGAAGGTCATAGAAATGATTGGAAGTCTAATGTTCTAGGTCAGGTAAAATCTTGGATTGATGATGGTTTACGCCCAAGAGCGGTGACTAGAGATTTAGATTGGGGGATTCCTGTTCCTGTTAAGGGTGCTGAAGGAAAGGTTCTTTATGTTTGGTTTGATGCTCCTATTGGTTATATCTCATCAACCAAAGAGTGGGCTGAGCGAGAAGGTAAAAACTGGGAAGACTATTGGAAAGATGAAAACACCAAACTAGTTCACTTCATAGGAAAAGACAATATTGTCTTTCATTGCATTATTTTTCCAACAATGTTAAAAGCTCATGGCAATTTTATTTTACCTGAAAACGTTCCGGCAAACGAATTTTTAACCCTTGAAGGAAATAAATTATCCACTACCAAAAACTGGGCTGTTTGGTTGCACGAATATTTAGAAGAGTTCCCAAATCAACAAGATATATTGCGTTATACTCTCACAGCTAATGCTCCAGAAAATAAAGACAACGATTTTACCTGGAAAGATTTTCAAGCCAAGAACAATAATGAATTGGTTGCTATTTTTGGAAACTTTATCAATCGTGTTGTTGTATTAACCAATAAATATTATAATGGAAAAGTACCCTCAGTAAATGAGTTAACGGCCTTTGATAAAGATACCTTATCCGCTATCAAAAACTTTCCCAATAGTATTGGTAATTCTATTCAAAGATTCCGATTTAGAGAGGCTTCACAAGAACTAATGAACCTTGCAAGATTAGGAAACAAATATCTTGCTGATGAAGAGCCTTGGAAGGTAATTAAACAAGATGAAGAGCGTGTAAAAACTATTATGTATGTCGCAATGCAAATAGCAGGAGCCTTAGCAATAATTTCTGAGCCATTTTTGCCATTTACATCAAAAAAATTAAAAAAAATCTTAAATCTTCATTCTAGCAAAATAAAGAACTCATGGAACGATGTTTCTAAAAAAGATTGTTTAATATCATCAGGTCATGAAATAGGAAAGTCTGAATTGTTATTTTCAAAAATTGATGATACAACTATCAGTCTTCAACTAGAAAAATTAGAGGCAACTAAAAAAGAAAACGAGCAAGCAAATAAAGGTATAGAGCCTCAAAAAAAGACCATTGAATTTGACGATTTTACAAAACTAGATATTCGTATAGGGACTATTATAGATGCTAAAAAAATTGCAAAAACCAAAAAATTATTAGAACTAAAAGTAAATGTAGGTAGCGATATTAGAACCATCGTTTCTGGAATTGCTGAAAGTTTTTCGCCAGAAGAAACTGTTGGACAACAAGTAGCCGTATTAACCAACTTGGCGCCAAGAAAAATTAAAGGTATTGAAAGTCAAGGAATGATTTTAATGACTGATACGATTGATGGAAAATTGGCTTTTGTAGAACCAGAACAAAAAGTAAGCAACGGGCAACAAATAAGTTAATGCTAAAAATAGCCTATCACCCTATATACAAACATGATTTACCGGAAGGACATCGATTCCCAATGGAAAAGTATCCCTTGTTATATCAACAATTGATTTACGAAGGAACATGTATAGAGGCCAATTTCTTTGAACCACAAATACCGAATAATAAATACATTTATCTGGTTCATGATCCAACATATGTTTCAGATTTGATGAATATTACCTTAGATCAGAAATCGGCTAGAAAGATTGGTTTCCCTTTGAGTGAAGAATTAATCTCTCGAGAAATGATAATTGCCGATGGTACTATAAAGGCAAGTGAATATGCTATGGAATACGGAATTGCAATGAATATTGCAGGGGGAACACATCATGCTTTTACAAACAAAGGGGAGGGCTTTTGTATGTTTAATGATCAGGCAATTGGAGCTAAATATTTGCAAGAAAAACAACTAGCAACTAAAATTTTAATTGTCGATTTAGATGTTCATCAAGGAAATGGTACTGCTGAAATCTTTCAACATAACGATACTGTCTTTACCTTTTCTATGCACGGGAAAAGTAATTATCCTTTTCATAAAGAAAAAAGTGATTTAGATATTCCCCTAGAAAAAGGGATAAACGACAACGAGTATTTATCAATTTTAAAACAAACCCTGCCAAGATTAATAGAAAAACAGCAACCAGAATTTATATACTATTTATGCGGAGTAGATATTATTAAATCAGATCAATTAGGTACCCTTTCTTTAAGTTTAGATGGGTGTAAAGAACGAGATCAATTTGTTTTACAAACTTGTAAAGATTTGAACATACCAGTAATGTGTAGTATGGGAGGTGGCTATTCTTCTGATGTTAAAATTATTGTGGATGCACATGCAAATACCTTTAGATTAGCTCAAGAAATTTTCTTTTAATCTAATCCCAACTCTTTTCTTAGGCTAAGATCTTTCAAACTATTTTGCTTCCAGTATGGTAACATTTTTTGTGTTTTTAAAAGAGCTCTTGTTGTTCTTATTTTCCCATCAAAAGCAGATGGGAAAGTTTCAAACCATCCAATAATTTTATACGGAGCTTTATTTTGAAAAACAATTCTCATGGTTCTTTTTAATTCAGCATACTCTATTTTATATTCCATCAAATTGCCACCAGGTAAATCTTCTTTTTTGTAAGAATTTAATGATGCTATAGCGTTAAAGGATTGCAATGGCAAATGCTTTAATTGAATATAATTTGCTGGTGGAATATATTGTATGACCCCAATTGGTAAAAATTTTGGATTCATTCTAATAACTGTAAAAATTTCATCTTCTAAAAAAGATTGTTTAATCCGTGTATTGATATCTCCTTCTTTTTCAAAATAAGATCGATGTTCTACTTTATAATCTTCGTTAAGAAGGAGATTGAATTGCGTGTACATAGTTCCGCACCACTCCTGAGAAGAGGCCGAAACTTTTAATGATTTTGGCAATTTAATTCTATCTATAGGTGTAAAGACTGAACTAAATAATGAATAATCATAGACTCCTGTTGCAAATTTTTTAAGCTGAATATTTTTTAAAATCCACGTAGAATTTTCATTTAGATACTGTTCATTTTTTACTTGTTTATCGGTCAAGAAATCTTCTGTTACAAAAACGCTTACAAGCTGCCCTACATGATTTTCTTTATATCTATTTTGAGATATTTCATATACATTAATCTCTGCTTTTCCTTGTGACCAATATGGATTAAAAGCGACATCATTTTTTTGTGCAAATAGTGTTCCTGCTAAAAAAAAGCAAAAAAACAATAGGTAAACAAAATTATTCATAAATGAAACATTTATGTGTAAAGATAATGGTTTTTGATCCTTTATTAAAAGTAGAAAATGATATTCAACAAAACTTATAAAATTTGTATTTTGGTCATTTGAATTTATGCTACACGAATTAAAAAACATTATCCATACTGCCAAAATTGCAAAAGGTTTAAATATTAAAACAGCTTTAGCGTCTGTAGTTTCTCTGAAGGGATCTTCCTACAGAAGTTCAGGTGTCAGAATGTTAGTGCAAGCGAACGGAAAAATGATTGGGGCTGTTAGTGGTGGCTGTGTTGAAAAAGAAATCTTAAGACAAGCGCAACGAGTTTTTAAGATCAACACACCTTTATTAATGGAGTATGATGGTAGATATCGTTTGGGCTGTGATGGAATTTTGTCTATTTTAATCGAACCTTTTAATCCTGAAGAAGATTTTTTTAGTGCTTTTGAGAAACAATACTCTTCTAGAAAACCATTTGAGATTGTATCCTATTATTCAAAAGAAACATCAAAAAAAAATGAAGGAGGTTCTTATTTTGTTTTTTCTAATAAACTTTTTCCTATATCTAAATCAAAAATTGAAAAAGGCTTGGATGAATTTCATCAAATAATTGAGCCCAATTTTAAATTGATAATCGTTGGTTCTGAACACGATTCTGTTCCATTATGTGGATATGCTTCTGCAGCCGGTTGGGAAGTAGATATTATAAGTCCAACAAAAGATTCTAAAACAATAGAGAATTTTCCAGGAGCGACAAATTATTTTGAAATTAATGAAATAGAATTCGGGTGTATAGATTTTGATTCTCAAACTGCAGTAATCATCATGACTCATAATTATGCAAGAGATTTGAAATATCTCTCAGCGCTTGCTACAAAAAAAATTGAATACATTGGTTTGCTTGGTCCTAGCGAGCGACGAGAAAAAATTTTACATGATTTATTAGAAAAAAATGAATTGCTTTCAGATGGTTTCTTAGATACTATATACGGTCCTGCTGGAATTAATATTGGAGCAGAAACACCTCAGGAAATTGCAATTTCTATTCTTGCCGAAATATTATCTGTTTTTAGAAAGCAAAAACCCATATCTTTGAAAGATAAACAAATTGGAATACATCAATAATGTCTAAAACTGCGATA
>CATISV010000158.1 GCA_949541125.1 Flavobacterium sp. SCGC AAA160-P02 | reverse complement strand
GTAAAAGTAAATTTCGAATCAAATATTCTTAATATTCTTAAGCTATAATGATATTATGTAAAATATCCCAGGAAGTCTTGTGCACATAATATAGAGGATACTCTGATTATTACTTAATTATATTTATCTGATGTAGATTATTATTATGAACTAACCTTAATTAAGTTTATGGGGTATAATACCAGAAAGGAATTTCTATAATATTTTCTTTATATGATGTTTTTGTTTCTTTTGATGTAATATATCTGCTTATTGTTAAATTATGCAATCCTTCGGAAATAGTATTCAAAGAAATGATGGTTTCAAATCCTAATTGATTATTAATATCTGTGATTATAAAATCTGATACTACTGTTAAGCTATCAATTTTTAAAGAATACGTTTCTTTAAAAACTTTTAGATATTTAATTCGTAGACTATCTCTTACACTTTTTTCCTTTTTTGAACTAAAGAAATCACTCCTGTAGCCCCTTATATCTTCCTTAGGTTCTAAATCCTGATACTGTTCAAGCATAATATTTTCAATCTCTTTTCTAAAAGGAATAAACACTTTTAGAAACGGTTTGTAAATTATTTTAGAATTAATGGCAGCTTTTTTTACGAATTGATTTTCTTCTAAACTGTCAAAATAATTATTAGGACTTGAGTAATAAACAGATGAATTATTTTCTATTGAAATATAATTAGATCTAATGTTTTGTATAGTCGTTACAAAGAAAGCAAGCATATAAATTGGAAATAATATATACAATAGTCTTTTCCCAAATTTGTTATCTAATAAGTTGTAAACCAGAGGTCTGTATAAAAATGACAATGTAATTACTGTAAAGATTTTATATATAGGAAAATACAAGAACGAAATCCATTCTATTTTCTTTAAGTACCCCTGTGTGATAAAATCGATAAATACGAGAAGGCTTAATAACAAGAAAAAAATGACAAAAATACCAAGGAAAAACATTCCAGTAAATTCAGAGAAAATCCCGGTATCCATAAAAAAACGAGTAGAAAGGATAATAATAAAAAAAATAGTAAATAAAGAAATTATATAAAAGAGTGATAAGAACGTAACAGCGAATAAAATACTACAGTAATTTTCTAGCGTAGCAATGTATTTATCGAATGAACCCACCTTCTTTTTAAGATGTTCTTTAAAACGTTTTTTATAATTTAAATATTCATAATCAATGTCTCCAGAAACATATCTTAAACCTATAGCTCCAATCCATAAACCTCTTAAAATTACGTGAATAATTAGATTCACCATTAAAACTTTGCAAGAAATTGTTGCTAATGGATATAAATATATGGAATAACTTTCTGAGGCAATTGCACTATTTTGTGCTTCAGTGATAAATCCTAAAGACGAGAATAAACCGTAGATTGCAAAACCAGAAATTAGTAATTCTAAATGCCAACTTTCTTGTTGAATTTTATTTAAAAATTCTTGAAACTTATCATCTTTATAGTCATTCTTCATGCTAAATGATTTTTATTGGTTTTGGTTGTTTATTGTATCCCCACTATTTCAGCAAAACTTTTTCTTTTCTAGACTAACGATGCATTTAAAACAATCTCACATTTCAAAATTCCTGAAATAGGGCAATTATTTTTTGCTTCCTCAGCTAATTCATTAAAAGTATCATTATCTATACCCGATACTTTCCCTTTTAAGTTCAATTCTATTGAAGTTACTTGTCCATCATTAAAAGTTAACAATGCATCAGTATTTAACTCTTCAGGATGATAATTAGATTCATTCAAAACGAAACTTAACTTCATATTAAAGCACCCAGCAAGGGCAGCAGCGATCATTTCTTCTGGATTTGTTCCAAGTTTACCATCATCATTCTTAAATCTAGTTTTGAAACTATATGGCATATTATTCATAGCGCCACTTTGAGCAGTTAAAACTCCATTTCCATCAGCTCCATCTCCTCTCCAAATTGCATTTACTTTTCTTATCATATTTTTCGTTATTATAAAATTACTGATTGTTAATGTATCTTTTAATTTATTTTAGCAACACCCCAATAATTATAAGCAATAAATTTAGGTGTATTTGGAAGATACATGCTTTCTGAGGATAGAATTTTAAAGTTTTCTTTTGTTATTAATTCTGGTATGTTTTTACATAAATTACAGCCACCAGCGATATATTTCCATACTGGGTTTATTCTTTTCTGTAAATTATAAATTTTTTTATCAGGCGCAATACCATGTTCACAAAATAAAAAATTTCCACTAGGCTTTAAAACTCTTTTTATTTCTCTTAACGCAGCCAACGAGTCTTCTATTGAACATAGTGTGTATGTAATAAGCACTGTATCTACTGAGTTTTCATCGAGTTGAATATCCTCTGCAACACCAGAAAGATATTGAATGTCTAAATTATATTTTATAGACTTTTTTTTAGCCATTTTACTCAACTCATTAGAGGGATCTAAGCCTATAATTTTTTTTATTTTAGATCGATCATAAAATGGAATATTATTTCCTGAACCTATTCCAACTTCGAGAATAATTCCTTTAGCTTTGCTAACAATTTTTTTTCTTTGATATTGTATGGGTTTAGTACTGCAAAAATAATTACAAAGTGGAGGCAAAATATATTTATTATATAAATTCATTATTTGTGCCTTATTTTGCATTATACTTTTAAGGTGACTTTAACAGCATTCATTCCTCTCATTCCTTTTTCAAGTTCAAAAGTAACATGATCATTTTCTGAAATTTCATCAATAATTCCACTAACATGAGTAAAATATTTTTCTTGATTCTCGGAATCTATAATAAAACCAAATCCTTTAGAGGAATCAAAAAACGAAACTTTCCCATTTCTTATTGGATCAAATTCTACTGCTTCTGACTTTGGCACACTGATGGAAATATTTTCTAATTCTACGTCTACTTTTAATGATGGATCAGGGGGGGTATCTGTTAATTGACCATTATGATCTACGTATGCAAATTCAATTCCCTTTTTACCATTCTCTTTCGCTGCTGCCCTACGAGCTTCCATTTTTTTACGTTTATCTTCTCGTTTTTTTAAACGTTTTTTTTCGTTTTCACTTTTATTAAATGTCTGTTGAGATTTCGCCATCCTTGTATTTAATGATATTTATATAAGTCAAAGATATCTATTTCGATTTAATTTACAGAAAATATTATCTTCAAGATTAGAAAATAATTTAAAAATCAACTACAATACCTATGCTAGGAATTCTAGTACTTGTATCCTGAGTAATTTCTGATAGGCTTGTAGGTGATATAAGGTTCCCATTTGTATCTCTTGATAAACCGTATTCTGGTGGTCTAGGTATATTTTGTCCCAAGACATTTTGAACTTCCAAAAATATATTTAAACTTAATTGTTGAAAATTCCATTTTTTATCAACTCTTACATCTAGTTGGCTAAATGTTTTTAACTTCACCTCACCTAGTCTACTGTAATCTGGAATAATTTCTGGATAAGATGCTAATGTAGCTACTGTGTTTGTGGGAACATAAGGAGTTCTACCAGCAAAACGATAACGAGAACTTATTTCCCAGTTTTTCTTTAACTTATAACCACCAACAAATGAAATTAAGTGGCGACTATCCCATACAGAAGGGACATATATTGAGGTATCAAAACCTGTAAACTCACTAAAAAAATAGGTATATGAAAAAATACTATAAAAATTACTCATCAATTTTTGTTGGTATTGAAATTCAAAACCGTGACTTCTCCCCTTACCAATAGTTTCCACATCTTCATTACCCAAAACCTCAAAATCTGCTCCTTTATTTGCCAAAGAAACCTGATCTAAAACAGAAACAGGATACTTATCATAACGTTTATAAAAAGCTTCTAATGAGATACTTGCAGAAGGATTAACATAATGTTGTAAGCCAACAACATAATGATTACTCTGAGTGTAATCACTGTCTTTGTTTAATAAAATTCCATTTACG
>CATISV010000157.1 GCA_949541125.1 Flavobacterium sp. SCGC AAA160-P02 | reverse complement strand
TATACTGACACTCCCCCAGCATCTTCCGTTATTCATCTAGAGTTTCCAAAAAGAGGAGAGATGCCTGCGGTTGAATTGCATTGGTATGATGGAGGTATAGAGCCTGAGAGACCAGAACTTCTTAAAGCTGATGAACCATTTGGTGACTGGGGTGGTGGAGTCATTATGGAAGGATCTAAAGGAATTTTAATCTGTGGAACTTATGGGAGTAACCCAAAAGTATATTTAAACGATGGGTCAGAGGTCGCACCTCCTAAAAACATTGCTCCATTGGTTGAAAATGGAGTGGCGGGTCACCAAGCTCAATGGATAAAAGCCTGCAAAAAAGGGTATGGTACTTATACTAGCTCTCCATTATCTGAAGCAGGTCCATTAACTGAAACAGTTCTCATGGGAAATTTAGCCATCCGATCTGCTTTTATCAATGAAAAAACAGAAAATGGATATAATTTCCCAGGAAGAAGAAAAAAACTACTTTGGAACGGGGAACAAATGAAAATTACAAACTTTGATAGGGCCAATCAGTTCATTAAAAGAACCTATAGAACAGATTGGTAATTTAACTTTTTACTTTATGCACAAAAAAACATTGGAAGAAGCAATTCGTTTTCGTAGATCGGTACGTATCTTCGATTCTGAAAAAAATATTGATCCCATACTTGTAAAAAAATGTATAAAATTGGCAGCATTGGCTCCCAATAGCAGTAATATGCAACTTTGGGAGTTTTATCATATTACCTCTAAAGAAACAATTAAAAAAATAGCTCCTTTGTGTTTTAATCAAAACGCAGCAAGAACTGCTCAGCAACTTGTGGTATTTGTTGTTAGAAAAGATTTATGGAAAAAAAGAGCCAAAGCGAATTTAGAATTTATAGACAAGAACTTTGGAGCAAACAATTCAATATCAACACAAAGTAACAGAGAGAAAGTCGCCAGAAAATATTATGGAAAGGTGATCCCATTTGCCTATTCTGATTTTTTAGGGATTTTTGGGTTTTTGAAATATATATTAATTTTAATTATAGGTCTTTTTAGACCAATTTATAGAGAAGTCCGTAAAAGTGATATGAGAATTGTAGCACATAAGACCTGTGGCTTAGCAGCTCAAAACTTTATGCTTTCAATGGCAGCAGAGGGATATGATACTTGCCCAATGGAAGGTTCTGATACGTGGCGTGTAAAAAATGTTTTAGGCTTACCAATTAGCGCAGAAATTAATATGATTATTTCTTGCGGAATCAGAAAACCTGAAGGAATTTATGGGGAACAATTTAGAATTCCTTTTGAAGAAGTTTACAAAGAGGTGTAAAATAGTTGATTCTGATAAAATTATTTCACCGGACTTAAAATCAATACATTATTGCTATTTTCTATCTCTGATTGATTTAATTTCATTTTTACAAACTCACCGTTAACATATTTTTGTGCTTGATCTTTATAATGTTTGCTGAATATATTACCAGATTGTCCTGTTGGTAAAATACTTACACTATTTTCAATATCAGAAAAATCAACAACTCTCCTGGTTGAAGGTCCTGCTTTTATGGAATAAATCCCTGTTTTATTTAGGGTGAACACTTGATTATTTATAACTTCATTACCTCCATCCATAGTAAATGGACCCACATTAAATAGTGTTTGTAATAGTTTTCCTCCAACAGCTAGTGTATGCGGATGTTCAACGGTTGCTACTTTACTCCATGACCAACCAGAAACAGCAGTTCCTAATTGATTTTCTAAAAATGAAATGGCATTTTTGAAGGACTTCTGTACGATATCAGATTTCGTTTCTTTGACCTCTGTAGTAAGATCATCAAACCAAATTGATGATGTTTTTTCAGTCTGAACAGCAATCATTTTTTTCATTAAAGGAGTTTCCATAAACTGCTCAAAACTTGCTCCCATTTCATCTTTAAAAGTCCCTGCTAAAAACTCATATAAAAAACGATTATAGATCGTCGGGGCATTTTTGTCTTTCCCATATTCTCCATTCCATTTTGTAAGGACTTGTAAGGCTATGATTTCATTTTTAGAAAAATCACTAGTGTCTAAGACAGCAGTCAAATTGGAAATAATATTTGGAGAAATTGCAGATGTAACATCAAAAATCATTTTTTGAACATCTTCTGAGGTCCAATCATTTTTTGCTTCTAATAATTGCTCGATTCTCTTTGCTCTATCTTCTGGCAAATAATATCCTGGATATAAAATTCCTGCAATCGTATCTGGTTGATTATTTGCCGAGTATACATAATTCCACTTTGGGTTTATCGCTTGAGGGTTGTCTTCAAAATTTATATACTCTAGAATTTCGTCTCTACCAGAGGCTCCATCTAAAAACAACTTAGTATTAATTGAATCTCTATATTTATATAATTTTCCAGCAGCAATCCAAGCAATATTATTTTGAGCATCACCATACATAATATTTAACCCAGGTGCATGTAATAATTTGGCCCCTTCTAGAAAATCCGTTAAAGATGTTGCATGTGAAATTTGATACCCAACATCTAAAATTTGATTTTCTAATTTGGTATACATCCATTGCATTGCAATGGGCCTTTCATCATCAATTTCTTTCATAAGTTGGTTCATAATAGGGCCATGTTTACTAATTTTTACAGTAAAAGTAGAATCTGGAAATCCCTTTATTTTAATGGTTTTTTCAACTATTTCATAGGGAGAAAAGCCCTCAGATGTTTGATATTCGTTAGAGTTTTCAGGATTGTTTTTTTCAATATAAAAATCAATATCGTCATTTGTAAACATCGTTAAGCCATATGCATAATTTCTGTTATGGCCCAACAAAGGAAATGGAGTCAAGGCTAGATTATAACCATACATTTCATAGTCTGGAGTTTTTATATGAGATTGATACCAAACCGAGGGTTGTGAAAATCCGATGTGAGGATCATTGGCAAAAATCACTTTTCCATTCTTCGTTTTGTCAGGTCCAATTACCCAGGAGTTGCTTCCAATAAAAGGAGAAATTGGTATTTTTTCAAATATGGCATTCATCGCTTTAGTAAAAGAAGCTCTTAATACCGGATTTTTTTCGTTTTTTAAAATAGCGGTATTTTGATTGATTGGAATCCCTAATTCTTTCAAATATTCACCTCCTAACTTTTCTTTTATTTCTTGTAATAAAGGATCTGTTTTATGAGCAATCGCAAAACTAAAAGACATATAACCATAAACATGATAGACGTCTTCAATGGTAAATTTTGTTTTTTCTAAGCCAATTAATTTGTATTCTATTGGAGTGGGGCCTCTTTCTACAAATTGATTGATCCCGTCTAAATAGGCCATTGTATAGAGATAGGCTTTTGAATTTTTGTCTAAATTTGCTATATGTTTTTCCGCATTTTCAACCAAGCCTAAACCTGCGAAGAAAACATCACTTCCAATCAATTTTTTACCGAAAACTTCCGATAATCTACCTGGAGCAATCCTTCGTATCAACTCCATCTGCCACAATCTATCTTGGGCATGAACATATCCTAATGCTGTATAGCCATCTTTTTGATTTTTAGCATTGATGTGTGGGACGCCATAGTCATCAAAAAAAACAGTTACTTTATTAGAAATGTTCGCCAAAGATAATTCTCCATGATAGCTGGGGTATAATGACCTTGAATACAACCATCCGGCGACAAAAGTGAACACAACTATTAGAACAATTATTTTTATTGTTTTTTTAAATCGATTCATTCTGATAATTTAGAAATTTTTCAAAGGTAACAGATTTAAGTTGTATTTTTGCTACCTAAAAAATCAAGTCATAATGAAAAAAATTCAGATGGTTGACTTAATAAGTCAGTATGAAAAAATTCAAAAAGAAGTTGATACTGCAGTTCTAAATGTAATTAGATCCTCACAATATATTAATGGCCCTGAAGTTAAAGAGTTTACAAAAGAACTTGAAGAATATCTAGATGTAAACCATGTAATTCCATGTGCCAACGGAACAGATGCTCTTCAAATTTCTATGATGGCTTTAGACTTACAACCAGGTGATGAGGTAATAACTGCAAACTTTACATATGTAGCAACCGCAGAAGTGATTGCTTTACTTCGACTTAAACCTGTTCTTGTAGACGTTTGTCCAGATACATTTGACATTGATATTCAAGCAATTGAAAGAGCTATTACGCCCAAAACAAAAGCAATTGTTCCAGTTCACTTATTTGGGCAAGCGGCAAATATGGAAGCTATTATGGAGATTGCTAGAAAGAACAAACTGTATGTTGTTGAAGATACTGCTCAAGCTATCGGTTGTGATTATACATTTAACAGTGGAAAAAATCAAAAGGTTGGTACGATTGGAACTATCGGTTGCACCTCTTTTTTCCCTTCTAAAAATCTCGGATGTTATGGAGATGGTGGTGCAATTTTCACCAATGATGATGCATTAGCTATTAAAATAAAACAAATAGCCAATCACGGGCAATCAAAGCAATATATTCATGACAAAGTTGGTGTAAATAGTCGTTTAGATTCAATACAAGCAGCAATCTTAAGAATCAAGTTGCGTCAATTGGATCTGTATTCCAAACTGAGAAGAAATACAGCTGATTTTTATGACAAGGCATTTGCGAACCATCCTAAAGTAAAAACACCAAAGAGAGTGTCTTTCTCAAATCATGTTTTTCATCAATACACCCTACAATTGATTGACGTGGATAGAGACAAAATGCGAAGCCATTTATCCGAAAAAGGAATTCCTGCCATGATTTATTATCCTATTCCCTTACACTTGCAAGAGGCTTATAGTGATCCACGATATTCTAAAGGAGATTTTCCTGTAACAGAGAAATTATGTAAAACTGTGATCTCTCTCCCCATGCAAACAGAATTAGATACGGAGCAATTACATTATATAACCCAAAATGTTTTAGATTTTTTGAATCACTAATTTAAATAAGAAACCCTATGAAAAAAATTCTTGTCACAGGTGGATTGGGTTTTATTGGATCTCATACTGTAGTTGAACTACAAAACGCTGGCTATAAAGCTGTAATCATAGATAATTTATACAATACAAAGATGGATGTACTAGACAACATCGTATCCATCACTGGAGTGCAACCAGAATATCATTGCATTGATTTAAGAGATAAAAAAGTGGTTCAGGATTTTTTTAAAAAGAATTCCCTTGATGGTGTTATCCATTTTGCTGCTTCAAAAGCTGTCGGAGAAAGTGTTGAAAAACCATTATTGTACTACGAAAACAATATCAGCACATTGGTCTATCTTTTACAAGAAATGAAAAGACAGAAGCTTTCGAATTTTATTTTTAGTTCCTCATGCACTGTTTATGGTCAAGCAGAAGAATTGCCTATTACAGAAAATGCTCCGGTAAAACCTGCAGAATCTCCCTATGGAAACACCAAACAAATAGGAGAAGAAATTATTAAAGAAACTTGTAATGCAGATGGACTAAAAGCCATTGCTTTACGCTATTTTAACCCAATTGGTGCGCATAAAAGTGCTAAAATTGGTGAATTACCATTAGGAATTCCACAAAATTTAATTCCTTTTATAACCCAAACTGCTGCAGGTATAAGAAAAGAATTATCTGTTTTTGGTGATGATTATGCAACACCAGACGGAACTGCGATTCGTGACTATATTCATGTCGTGGATCTTGCAAAAGCTCACATCACTGCCTTAGAAAGATTGTTAGATAACAGAAACAAAAAAGATTTTGAAGTTTTCAATATTGGTACAGGAAAAGGAAGCTCTGTTTTAGAAGTTATTGATGCTTTTGAAAAAGTTTCAAATACAAAGCTTCATTATAAAATTGTTGGTAGACGAGAAGGGGACATCACTGCTGCATATGCTGATACTGCTTTAGCCAATGATGAACTTGGCTGGAAACACGAAAAGACATTAGAGGAGGCCTTATTATCAGCTTGGAAGTGGCAGTTAAAACAATAAATTTAGTTATTCAAGACTAGCAGCGCTTGTAGAAACACTTCGATCTATCTTTCTCATTAAACCTTGCAAAACATTTCCTGGGCCTACTTCAATAAATTCAGTGCCTCCATCGGTAATCATTGCCTGAATAGATTGTGTCCATTTTACTGGAGCCGTTAATTGTTTCATTAAATTATCTTTAATTTCTGTAGCAGAATGCACTGCTTCTGCTGGTACATTTTGATATACTGGACAGGAAGGATCATTAAATATAGTGGTGCCAATTGCGGTGGCCAATTCTTCTCTAGCAGGTTCCATCAAAGGAGAATGAAATGCACCACCAACTGGTAAGATCAACGCTCTTTTAGCTCCTTTTTCTTTCATTACATCACAGGCTTTTTCTACAGCAACAACTTCACCAGAGATTACTAATTGACCAGGGCAATTATAATTTGCAGCAACTACTACTCCTTGAATTTCATGACAAACTTGCTCTACAACTCTATCCTCAAGCCCTAAAACTGCAGCCATCGTAGAGGGTTGTATTTCGCACGCTTTTTGCATTGCCAAGGCTCTTCGGGAGACCAATTTCAAACCATCCTCAAAAGATAAAACACCTGCTGCTACAAGAGCAGAAATTTCGCCTAAAGAATGACCAGCAACCATTTCAGGCTGAAAAGAATCCCCTAATACTTTTGCTAAAATTACTGAATGTAAAAAAATTGCTGGCTGAGTAACTTTGGTTTGTTTTAACTCATCAGCAGTTCCCTCAAACATAATATCTGTAATACTAAATCCTAGTATTTTGTTTGCTTTTTCAAAAAAATCTTGTGCAAGAGGCGATTTTTCATACAGCTCTAAACCCATCCCAGTAAACTGAGCGCCTTGACCCGGAAAAACATATGCTTTCATTTAAATTAGTTTTCTTTGGTTTAAGCAGCAAAAGTAAGAATTTCCTAACTCATTTTTCAAACCTTTTCTGGGGCTTTATAAAAAGTCTTTGATTTGTTTCAATTACTTATCGTTTGGAGTAGCAAATATTTAGTAATTTCGTTAATATGACAGGACAAAAAAAACATCAAGCACAAATTATATATCTAATTTTAGCAGCACTTTTTATCGCTTCACTGGTTACCTCAAATTTAATTTTTCAAAAATTCTTTTATTGGTATCCTTTTAATTTTGAAGTTTTTGGAGTTAAATTATTTGAAGTTTCTGTGGGGCTACTTCCTTATCCAATCACTTTTTTAATTACTGATGTTTTATCAGAAATGTATGGGATAAAAAAAGCCAATCAAGTAGTTATTGCTGGTATTTTTGCTTCTTTCTTTTCACTAGGAATCCTGTATATTTCTATGATGGCTCCAGCAACTTCTTGGTCTGTTGTGAATGACTCTACTTTTATGGAGGTTTTTGGTGCTGCTCCATTGGCAGTTTTGGCATCAATGATGGCTTATTTATTTGCTCAATTTATTGATATAAGAGTATATCATTTTTGGAAAAATTTCACACATGGAAAACATTTGTGGTTGCGAAACAATTTTTCTACATTCTCATCCCAAATTATTGATACACTTACCGTATTAATTTTATTGTGCTCTTTTGATATAATAGCTTGGGGTAATTTTCTAGGATTGTTGGTAAGCGGTGTGTTATTTAAAATTATGATCGCTGCTATAGATACCCCTGTTTTATATATCATTGTCTTTTTCTTTAGGAGACATTTCAATTTAAAAATGGGAGAGGAAATAGAAATTTAATAAAAGTAACATCCTGTTGATGAAAAAATTTATATTCTTTTTTTGTATTGCGAGTTTTACTTTTTCAAAAGCTCAGGTTTCTGATTTTAACTTGATTCTAAAAAAACATGTTAATAAGAAAGGAAAGGTAGATTACCAAGGAATGAAATCCAATGAAATTCTCTTAGATAATTATTTATCCTCTCTTAACAATACAGTTCCAACAAAAGAATGGTCTATAAATAAGGAAAAAGCTTTTTGGATCAATGTTTATAATGCATATACAATCAAAATTATTTTAATGAACTATCCCATAAATAGCATAACCGATATTGAGGTTGATGGTAAAACCGCTTGGAAAACTCCCTTTGTGAAAGTTGGAGGGAAAACATATACTCTAGATGATATTGAGCACGAAATTTTACGAAAAAAATTTAATGATCCAAGAATTCACGTAGGTATAAATTGTGCTTCAATATCTTGTCCAAAACTAACGATGGTTGCTTTTGAAGAAGATACTATCGAAGTGGAACTAGAGCGTTTAATAAAAGAGTTTATTAATGATACGAGCAAAAATAAAATAAGCAGTAAAGAAACTTCAATATCAATGTTGTTTAAATGGTTTAAAGATGATTTTACAACAAAAGAATCTTTGATAGACTATCTCAATAATTATTCTGATGTTAAAGTGAGTCCTAACAATAGGATAAAATACTTACCTTACAACTGGAGTTTAAATGGAAAATAAAATTTTATGTCAAAATCATATTACAACCCAGCCGATTTAAGAAAATTTGGCGCAATCACAGAGTGGAATGAGGAACTTGGAAACAAGTTTTTTGAATATTATGAAAAAGTATTTGAAGAAGGTGCTTTGTCAGCTCGCGAAAAATCACTAATTGCCCTAGCAGTTTCCCATACAGAACAATGCCCGTATTGTATAGATGCCTATACTAAAGATGGTTTACAAAGAGGTGTCACTAAAGAAGAGATGATGGAAGCAGTTCATGTCGGTGCCGCCATCAAAAGTGGAGCAACTTTAGTTCATGGAGTACAAATGATGAATAAAGTAAATAAGCTTGAGATGTAGGAATCATGAAAAAGAAATCTCTTCTAGCAAGAAACAATGATCTCGCTAATACAAGACGTCAACTAGATATTTTATCAAATGGAATTTTTGCCAGTGGAGAACTACCATCATTCGCAAAAAAAATTCAAGAAACCAATCAATTTCCTATACGTCCAAAAAAATTAGAAATTCTACAAATTAATCTTGGGTATATGTGTAATCAAGTTTGTACACATTGCCATGTAGATGCTGGTCCTGACAGAAGAGAAATTATGAGAAAAGAAACTATGAAACAATGCATAGAAGTCATTAAAAAAACGGGAGCACATACCTTAGATTTAACTGGTGGTGCTCCAGAAATGAATCCTAATTTCAGATGGTTTGTAGAAGAGGCCTCAAAGGCAGGCATTAAAGATTTTATTGTTCGTTCTAATTTAACCATCATTAGAGCTAATAAAAAATTCCATGATTTACCGCTATTTTTCAAAAAACACAAAGTACACGTAGTTAGCTCAATGCCTCATTGGACCCAAGGAAAAACAGATAAACAACGTGGTAAGGGTGTTTTTAATAGATCAATAAAAGCACTTCAAGAATTAAATGCTGTTGGTTATGGAATGAAAGATTCAGATTTAAAATTAGATTTAGTCTACAATCCTTCTGGTGCCTTTTTACCAGCCAATCAAAAAGACTTAGAAAAGGATTTTAAAAGAGCTTTAAAAGAAGATTTTAATATCTATTTTCACTATTTATTTGCCATTACCAATATCCCTATTAGTCGTTTTTTAGAGTATTTAATTGCCTCAGAAAATTATGAAGATTATATGATTGCTTTAGTAGATGCCTATAATCCGGCAGCAGTGGCTAATTTAATGTGTACTAACACCATTTCTGTAAGTTGGGATGGTTGGTTGTATGATTGTGATTTTAATCAGATGCTTGATCTTAAAGTAGCAAGCAAAATAACACATATTTCAGATTACAACGAAAAAATATTACAAGACAGAAATATTATAATTAATCAACATTGCTATGGTTGTACAGCAGGGGCAGGAAGTAGCTGCCAAGGAACCGTAGCCTAATATTAAACTATAAAATGAGTTATTTAGAGACCACCAAAGATGTATATAAAGAAGCCGCATTAACTCCAAATATTGGCTTATGCTGTACGACAAACCCTATATGGGAATTACCTGGTTTAAAAATTCCGAGAATCATGCAAGAAATGAATTACGGGTGTGGTTCTACTGTACATGCTCGTGATTTAATAAATTCCCCTAAAATATTGTATGTAGGAGTTGGTGGAGGAATGGAGTTATTACAATTTGCCTATTTTAATAGAAATAAAGGAGGTGTAATTGGTCTAGATGTTGTTGATGAAATGATAGAAGCTTCTCGCAAAAATTTTAGGATTGCTGAACAACAAAATGATTGGTTTAAAAGTGAATTTATAGATTTGCGAAAAGGAGATGCCTTAAATTTGCCTGTCGAAGATAACTCTATTGATGTTGCGGCTCAAAATTGCTTGTTTAATATCTTTAAATCTGAGGATTTACAAAAAGCCATCTCAGAAATGTATCGAGTTTTAAAACCTCACGGACGTTTGGTTATGAGCGATCCTACCTGCGAACAAGAAATGAATAGCGAATTAAGAAATGACGATCGTTTGCGTGCTCTTTGTCTGAGTGGAAGTTTATCGATAGCTGACTATGTAAAAACTCTGACAGATACTGGGTTTGGAACAATTGAAATTAGGGCTAGAAAACCTTATAGAATTTTAGATCCAAAAAATTACCCTACTGATCAAATTATCTATATAGAATCCATAGAAGTTGCTGCCATTAAAGATCCAATGCCTACTGATGGACCTTGTATATTTACAGGGAAAGCAGCAATATATTTTGGCGATGAAGATTATTTTGATGACAATGCCGGCCATATATTACTTAAAAATCAACCCTTGGCTATTTGCGATAAAACTGCAGGAGTTTTGGAATCTTTAAAGAGAAATGATCTATTTATTTCACCTTCTACCTTTCATTACGATGGTGGGGGGTGCTGTTAATCAGACATAACTATATTTTAGTAGTAAAATTATGACAGTAAAATGCAAAAAGTTGTTGCTAATTTTTACAAGAAATGCAGAATTAGGTAAAGTGAAAACGCGTTTATCTAAAAGTGTTGGAGATGCTACTGCTTTAGAAATCTATCAGTACTTAGTCCAAAAAACACAACAGGTTATCAATAAAGTTTCTTGCCAAAAAGCTGTATATTATTCTGAAAAAATAATCATAGATGATTTATGGGACTCCAAGACCTTTCAAAAACATCTTCAAAAAGGAAATGATTTAGGATTTAGAATGTTAGATGCTTTTAAAAATAGTTTTGAAAGCGGATATGAAAAAGTAGTCATTATAGGGACAGATTTGTTTGACTTAACACCAAGTATAATAGAAGAGTCTTTTCTGAGCTTAGATTCGAATGATGTTGTTATCGGGCCAGCAAAAGATGGAGGTTATTATCTATTAGGCATGAAAATGCTACAGTCCCGCCTTTTTGAAGACAAAGCCTGGGGAACCTCTACTGTTAGAAATGAGACTCTTAAAGATTTAACAAATAAAAAGGTACATTTGTTAGAGGAGTTAAATGATATTGATGTCTTTGAAGACATTGCACAACACCCGGACTTTCAACATTTTTTATAAGCAATATGAAACAAGAACAATTACAAGAAACCCTTGACTATTTAAAAAAAAGAGGGATTAACCAACCTTGTGTTGGTATTGTTTTGGGTACAGGTTTTGGGACACTAATCAATGAAATTGTTGTGGAAAAGGAAATTGCTTACACTGAAATACCTTATTTTCCTGAAGCAACTGTAGAGTTTCATTCAGGAAAAATGATCTATGGTGAGCTCTCAGGGAAAAAAGTTGTTGTCATGTCTGGTCGTTTTCATCTGTATGAAGGCTATTCACCATGGGAAGTCACTTATGGTATAAGAACTATGCATGGCTTAGGGATAAAACACCTCCTTATTTCCAATGCTGCAGGAGCAATTAATCTTAATTATAAAAAAGGAGAGTTAATGTTACTAGAAGACCATATTAACTTGCAGGGTAGTTCGCCATTAGCATTTAAAGGAACTAGTAATTTTGGCAATATATTTGCAGACATGGTAGAGCCCTACTCAAAAACGATGAATAATAGCATACAACAAATTGCTGCAACACAAAAAATACAACTTCATAAAGGAATCTATGCAAGTGTCTTAGGTCCTCAGTTAGAAACCAGAACAGAATACAAAATGTTGCAAATCTTAGGAGTAGATGCTGTAGGAATGAGTACAGTGCCTGAAGTCATTGTTGCTAAGCAACTTAATTTGCCTTGTGCTGCCATTTCTGTTTTAACAGATGAGTGCGATCCTGAAAATTTACAACCCGTAAACATTTCTGAAATTATTGCTATTGCAGGAAAGGCAGAACCTAGAATGATTAAAATTTTTAAAAATTTGATAGAACTTCTGTAAGACATCTATTGTTGATAGTTTTAATAAACTATATTTAAATAAGGCCCAACCTACCAAAAGAATTCTCAATTTTTTAATGAATCTAGCTCCATTAGTGCAACTGTTTTAAATTCAATTGGATGAGTCTCGGATTGTAATGAAATATATCCATTTGAAATTAAGGTTCCGTCAGGTATCGGATAATTCTCAGGAAGGAAATCTCCTCCAATTTGAGGTTTTGAATATGACATAACGGTATCTCCCTCTATAATATGGTGCATAGATTCATTCCCTAAAATAACAAATTCAGCAGTAACCCAATCATCTCCATGAAATGTTTTTGACGTAGAATTAATGCAATGATTCGTTTCCAATCTATCCTCTATAAGTACATGCAATCCTGGTGTACAAAGATTCCCATTTGGGCGTTCATCAATTCCATTTCCACCTAATAATTGTCCTTCTAAACTGACAGGAAATTCTTGATACAAGCCCATACTCTGAGGAGATTGACAATGCATCATAATACCATTATTTCTATATGCCCAATCTCCAACATTAGGAAATGCCTGCTCACCTACAAAACGATATTCTACGAGTATTTTGTAGTGAGAAAAGGGTTTCTCATAAAATAAATGTCCATATCTACTTTCAAATGTATCATATCCATCATAGGAAACTTTTAGAAGACCATCTTCAACTCTAAACGTATTTTTATAATTGTCACCTAATTGATGCCCCGAAATTTTTGGAATCCATCCTTTAAGATCTTTTCCATTAAACAATTGAATCCAATTTTCTTTTGATTTGTTTTTAGGTGTAGTTTGACAACTTATAAGAATAATACAGAAAAATACAGTAAGTAAATACTTTGTCATGATTTATGAATCCTAACTATTATGAATATTTATATGACAAGATATACAAATGATATGTTTTTTACAACATTAGAATACCAATACAGTTAAGGTCTTTTCAATTAATCATAAACCGATTGTAATGTATTTTCTTTGGGGTTATATTTGCTTCCGCTTGCCCATGTAATACCTCTTAAAAGAAGTTTTTTGGCCTCTGCTGTATCAAAATCAATAGGTTTGTGCCCAATGGAAAGATAAAAGATCCTCCCGTCTCCATAATAGGTTTTCCATGCCACTGGTATCACACGATCTTTTATCCATGGATGGATACTATCTGTAAATTTAGTAGTGGCCAGCACCTTAATATTCGGGTCAATATGCATGTAATATTGCTCTGTATTTTTCATCGTAAAATCTTTAATTCCGAAGGTAATAGCATCGTTGGTATCAACGATACTCACTTTATAGTCAATTTCACCACCAGGGTGTTCAACCCATTGGCCGCCAATCATATACTGATATTCGGGATTTTTTCTAAATGAATCGGCAAGACCACCATGACAGCCCGCCAATCCAACACCTCTTTTTACAGCATTCTCCAATCCACGAAACTGATCTTTAGTAATTTCACCCATCGTCCAATATTGGATAATCACATCGATAGAGTCCATTATTTTTTTATTAGTATAAATCCCAAGAGAATCTGAAATAACAAGCTGTACTCCTTCTTCTAATAACCATTTTGAAACTTTACCGACAAAAATATCTGGTTGATGTCCGTCCCATCCACCATAGACCATCAAAACTTTTTTGCCATCAAGAGAAGGTAATTGACCCTTTGTATCATTTTTGTCTTTAAGACACCCCAACAAAAAAATAAAGACAAGAATTAGGGTATGAATTCTTATTTTCTTATAATTCATCGTCTATTGATTTTTTATTAGTTAGTAATTTTTGCATACTAAAAACCTCTATAATTTATCTAAATATATACAATACAGTAAATTAGAAAAAAATAAATCATAAAAATTTTGATTTAACCAAGTGATTATTACAAAATTTAAAAGTGGCTTTCATAAGAATTCATTTTCATTGAATTTTAGTAAATTTACATTCCATTATCATGAGTATACATTATTGTAAAAAATCACAGAAATAGTGGTCATTAACCTTAAAAAAAATTAAAAATGTCTCAAAAAAAAGAACCAAGCCTTATAAAATGGGGTTTAAAATATTCAATAAGTGCTGCTATCGCCGGAATCCTGTGTTGTGTAGCACCTGCTGTATTATTTATGTTTGGGCTTATGGGTGGTGTGTATGCTATTTCCTTTGCAGATTTTTTCTATGAAGAAGATGGAAGTACTGGTACAGGATCTTTTAT
>CATISV010000156.1 GCA_949541125.1 Flavobacterium sp. SCGC AAA160-P02 | reverse complement strand
GATACATCAACATCAGAATTATCAACCCCATCTTCCTCACCACCAGTAATACCCAATTCAATTTCCAAAGTCATTCCCATCTTAGACATTCGAGCAAGATAGGTTTTACAAATTTCAATATTTTCCTCGATGGGCTCTTCAGATAAATCAATCATATGAGAACTATACAAAGGTTTTCCTGTGGCGGCAAAATGTTCTTCACTTGCTTTCAGCAAACCATCAATCCAAGGTAATAATTTCTTTGCACAATGGTCTGTATGTAAAATTACAGGGACACCGTATGCTTCTGCCAATAAATGGATATGTTTTGCACCACTAATACCTCCAGCAATTGCTGCTTTCTGATTTTCGTTAGATAGGCCTTTTCCTGCATTAAATTGGGCGCCTCCATTTGAGAACTGAATAATTACTGGAGCATTTAAATCTCTTGCTGTTTCTAATACAGAATTTATGGTATTAGAACCCACAACATTGACAGCTGGTATAGCAAACCCTTTATCTTTGGCTAATTTAAAAATAGCTTGAACTTCTTGACCAGTGGCAACTCCTGGTTTAATATTGTGACTCATTTTTTTTCTTTTTGAATGATTAAAATCATGATTTCAAAAGTAATCAAAATATATCTATATAAAGGTTGTTTTAAGCAAGGTGAACTTAAAAATAATTGAAAACGTTGTAAGAAAAGGACTAAAATATTTAGAAAGGATAATTTATTCCGATGTTATATACGGCATTTGAGAAGTTGTAATTTCTGAACCACTTTTTACCTTCTAAATAGGGTTCGTGCATTTTAAAACCAAGGTCTAGTCTAAAAACTAAAAAATTAAAATCATATCTTAATCCAAAACCAGATCCAACGGCAATATCTTTTACAGCGTTTAGGCCATTAAATTTTGATTTTTCTTCTGCAAAAATAGAATTAGTGATGTCCCAAATATTTCCTGCATCTACAAATAAGGCACCTTTTAAATTTCCAAACATGTCAAACCGATATTCCATACTTGTTAAAAATTTGAGACTACCGATATTGTATTCCAAGCCAGAGTTTCTTCTCCCAGGTCCTAGATCATAAGTTTGCCAGGCCCTTATATCATTTGATCCTCCAGCAAAATAACTTTTTGTAAACGGAATATCAGAATTATCGTATGGGATAATTGCTCCAATAAAACTTCTAAAACCAAATACAGAGGTATTATCTATTTCCCAAAATTTCTTGTACTCTAGATCCGTCTTAAAATATTGCGCTAAGGGGATATTAAAAATTGTCCTTCTGTTATTATTGTTTCTTTTTCGAGAGATTAAACTTCCTATATTTCCAGAGTTGGCCAATCTGACTTTAAAAAAAGAAAAATTATTATCTCTAAAATCATTTTGATTGTTATAAGTAAATGAATAGGCTATGGTTGGAATTAAGAAATCAGATGTAATAATATTATACCTATCCAATATGTTTAAATTGTCTCTATATGCCTCAGGGTTCTCTGATTGAAAATTTGTATCTGTAGCTACAGTATTCATAAAATTTATAGCCTCTGTGGCTTTGGTGTTGTCATCAGGTAATGGATATTCAGAGCCGTTATTATAAACTTGAGCAACATTATTTAATTTTAAGAACTCAGAATTATAGATATCAAAGTAATTACCAATTCTGAGATTTCTAACGTATTGAGTATTAAATATCTCTAATTGAATCGTTTTTTTATTGCTGTATTGCCATTTATAATCAATTAAAGCAGTTAATGTTTGCCTGTCCAACCCTATATTTCTCTGAATACTTGTTCCTAACGTAAACATTGTTCTTGGAGACATTCTCTTTGGAACCAAATTATTAATACCAAAAGGGGCTAAGAATCTTGGAACCTCCAAAGATAAATCAGCTCCTATTTCCCAAGAATTGAAAAAATTTCCTTCTTTGTTTGCATCTTGTGAGGCATTAAAAAAAGAACTTAGAAATGATAATTTAAAAATTTCAGCCCCTTTGAAGGTATTTCTGTTAAGGATTGAAAACTTTCCTGAAACCCCAAGATCTCTTATATTGGAATGTGTGAGTTCTGTTTCTATATCTAAGCTAAATTTTTCTAAAGGGCTTAGAAAAATATTTACATCAAGTTGGTTGTCTATGTTCTCTATAGTGTCATACTGTATGGTAATAATTTTAAAGTTTCTTAATGATTTTAAATGTTTTCTAGTTAAATTTCTTGAAGAATCTGAGTAAACTTCGTTTGGTTTGATAAAGATAGACTCTGATAGTAATGTTGGATTATATTTTATTTTTTTATGGGCAAAAAAAGTAATTCCTTGATGACTTACAGAATCTAGAGGAGGTATTTCTTTCTTGTAGAAAGAATGGTCTGTAAATACATTTACTTTTCTGAGTTTTTGAATTCGATATGGCTTTAAAACATAACTTCCATTTTTTTTAAAAACTCTTTTTTTATCAAATATAACGAGGTTAACATTTGTTTTTAAATTATTTGTATTTGTAGAATCGATATCATAAAACCCTAAATCATTTTCAGTGAATAGATACACTCCTTTATTTCTAAAAAGATTGGTTATTCTATTAGCTTCTTTAATAAAATTACTTTCTTTAAACTGATCTCCTTTTTTTAGTAGGGACCAATTCTTTTCTGATTGATATAAGGAATCTAGGATAGATGATTTTATATCTGTTTTAATAGTGTCTAAAAAAGTTGGACGGCCTGTATCAATAGAATATGCTACTGATCCTTTTTTATTTTTTTGAAGATCTTTTTTTGATTCTACTTTTACTCTAAAATACCCATTTGTTTTGTAATAGGCGGTTAGATTTTTTATTGTTCGTTCAATTTTTTTATCATCGATTATAACGGGGGCTTGCCCATTTCTTAAAAACCAATTATTAAAGCCAATCATACTATTTGCATAAGAAATACTTTGTTTTTCAGAAAAAATATTTTTTATAAATCGATAAGTTTTTGGTTTTTTCTTTCCCCATTCTGATGGTTTATCTGGCTTTGAATTATCTCCTAAATTATAGAAATATAGGGAAAGAGGTAATCCAAGTGTTTTACTATTCGGTTTTTGGACTAATAATTCATTTAAATCAGAGTCCATATTTTTTTTCTCATTAACAAGAATAGTATTTTGTGTCAGTAAATAATCAGTGTCTTTTACTCTTTTTACTGAGCTACAGCTAGTTAAAAATATAAAAAATAGAAAGAGGACAAAGATTTTTTTCATGGAATGAATGCCTTATACAAATTCAAAAATACTATTTTTGAAGACTTTATAAAGATAAAACTTCTAAGAGGTATTTACTTCAACAATAAATGTCGTTTTTTTGGTTTTTATTTGTTGATCTTAATAATACGATTATTAAATATAACGAATTCATGAGTCTATCTAAAAATCAGTTAAAACTTATAACAAGGTTACAACAAAAAAAGTATCGACAAAAGCATAAATTATTTGTTGTTGAAGGTATAAAAGTTGTTGAGGAGTTTTTACATTCTTCCTATGAATTAGAAATGTTATTTTCCACAGAAAATAGTTTTTCACATCTAGATACTTTTATTGAAGTTTCCGATCAAGAATTAAAAAAAATTAGTTCCTTAAAAACACCAAATAAGGTTCTTGCTATATTTAAAATACCCGAAAAAAAATTTATAAAACCTTCAGGATTAATCGTTGCTTTAGACGGAGTTAATAATCCTGGAAACTTAGGAACTATTATTCGCTTATGTGATTGGTTTGGTGTTAAGCAACTTATTTGCTCTAATGAAACCGTTGATTGTTACAACACTAAAGTTGTTCAAGCAAGTATGGGTTCATTAACGAGAATAGAGATTTCTTACACAGATCTTCAAGAATATTTAAGCTGTATTTCAATCCCTAAATTTATAGCAGATATGGAGGGAGAAAATATATACAAGACAAAACTAGATTCTGAAGCTGTATTGGTCATGGGGAATGAATCTAACGGTATCTCTGATTCAATTATGGATATTGTTGACACTAAAGTTTCAATTCCAAGATTTGGAAATTGTCAACAAACGGAGAGCTTAAATGTTGCAACTGCAACTGCAATTATGTTAAGTGAGTTTAGACGATGAATTTATTCGAAAGCAAAGTTGAGAAAAATTCCTCTAGTAGAAAAGACATTAATTGGTGAAGTCCAAGGACTATTACTGTTGTTGTCATCGACCAATTCTCGATTCATTGCAAAAACCCCACGAATAGAGGGAGAGAATTTAAAAAAATATAAATAGATATCAACTCCAATTCCTAGCTCATACATAAAATTGGAGGTTTTCATTCTGAATTCACCACTAAAATTATCATTAGAATTATCTTGATTACTGGAAAAATTGTAATCGTAAGAAACACCAGCTAGAACAAAGGGTCTAACATTATTCCAGCGATCTGTACTAAATTTTAGTACCAAAGGGAGATGTAAATAGGTAGTGCCAATTTCTCGAATACTATCTGTACTTGTTAAGAGAGCGTTGCTATTATTAAAGTAAATTGTTTTTGAATTACTCATTAAGCCAGGTTCAAATCGGAGATTCACATTCTTGTGTAAACGTAAATCAGCAATTAATCCTACATTAAATCCTGACGTTGGTTTTATCTCTACAGTTGTAGTTGGAAAATTACTCGGTCTATAACTTACCTTAAAGTCGTTTTGGTTTATTCCTAAATAGAAACCGTAGTGAATTTTTGGTTCATCAAAAGTTGGAAGGTTGTCCACCTTTTTCCTTTGTTGGGAGAATATAGGGATTGTTATAATAAAACAAATAATAGAGAGAAATGATGTTTTCATCTTATTTTGTGGCGGTATAAATGGTAGCAACACCAAATGTAACGGGTGTATATTTTGTATTAATAAACCCATTTTTTTTTAAAATATTGTCAAAATTTTCTCCAAAAGGGAAATAATTAGCAGATTCACACAAATAGGAATAGGCTGTTTTATCCTTTGAAAGGATTTTTCCTATAACTGGTAATATAAACGAGGTATAAAATTTATATCCTTGTTTGAAGGGAAATTTTGTTGGATTTGATGTTTCTAAAATGACAAATGTACCTGAAGGTTTTAAAACACGTCTTATTTCGGTTAACCCTTTGTCTAAACTTGCAAAATTTCTTACTCCAAAAGAGACTGTAATTGCATCAAAAGTATTGTCTTTGTATGGCATTTTTTCTGAATCGCCAATCACCATATCTATGGTATCACTTAATTTTGCTTTGGCAATTTTTTGTTTTCCTATAGCTAACATTCCTTCTGAAATATCTAAACCAATAATTTTTTTAGGTTGTAACCTAGACATCATTAAAGCTAAATCGCCAGTTCCTGTTGCAATATCTAATATTTTTTGTGGATTATTTTTAGAAACGATTTTTACAACTTTTTTTCTCCAACTCACATCAATTCCAAATGAAATTATTCTATTTAATCCATCATAATTCTTGGAAATGTTATTGAACATTGTAGCGACCTGTTCTTTTTTGCCCAGATTTGAATCTTTATATGGTTTAATTATTTTTGACATTGCATTTATCCGTTTATAGCAACCACTTCATTAACTTTATTAGGAAGCATATCTTTTAGCATTGTTTCAATACCGTTTTTTAAAGTTATGGTAGAAGAAGGGCATCCACTACAAGCACCTTGTAAAATCACGGAGACTATTTTACTTTCCTCATTGTAGGATTTAAAGGCAATATTTCCTCCGTCTGAAGCAACAGCTGGGCGTATATATTCATCTAAAATAGCTACAATTTCACCTGCAGTTCCGTCTAAATTTGAAACCTCAATATTTCCTTTCTCCTCTTTTGTAGTGATTTTTTTTACTTTAGGAAGCTCCTTGATAATTATTTTATTGTCTTGTAAATAGCTACTGATAAAATTTCTCAGTTCAGAATAAACATCGTTCCACTCAACAATATCAAACTTTGTAATAGAGATATAATTCTCAGAGATAAACACACTGTTTACAAAAGGAAAACTAAATAAGGATTTTGCTAAAGGAGAGGAATTACTAGCTTCTTCAATATTTTTATATTCTACATCGGTATGCGTCAGAGCTTTATTAGTTCCAAATTTCATTACAGATGGGTTTGGAGTCGATTCTGCATAGACTTCAATTGGTTCTTTTTTTGTTGAATTTTCTATTTCTTTTACAGCAAGGTTTCCAGTTTGGAAAAAAGTTTCAATTTGAGTTCTAACTTCTTCTTCAACATCTCCCCATTTCACAATATCATATCTTTGAATTGCTATGAAGTTAGCTGTTATAAATACTTTTTTAACAAAAGGGAGATAAAATAATTGTTGTGCTAAAGGCGAGTTTTTTGCTTCGTCTATATTGTTGAATTCATAACTTCCACCGTTAATTAAAATCTGATTGCTAACAAATTTTAAGATTGTCTCGTTGTTGGTTGGTTGGATTGTGATTGTATGTAAACTCATTATTTTTAGTTAACAAAGAATTGCAAAATTAAGGCAAAAAAGTGAATAGAAATGCTAAATAAAGCTAAAAAAGACACTATTAAATGGCAGAAAAACAATTATATTTTATTTTCAATTTATAAGCTAAATGAAAATCCACCCGTTATTGTAGTATTAGTAATGTCTAATTTTGCTGCTTGAACTTGATTGTATTGCGGGTAAAAGTTATATGATGAAGTATTATTCCCTGTAGTATAGGCAAGATTAAATTTTACCTTTCCAAAATTATACCCCAACCCTAAAGAATATATCTGCAAATTATCTGAATTGGGAGCGTTTATATTTGGACTTTGTTCAAATCTGTACCCACCTCTAATACTTAGCTTATTAAATCTCCATTCTGTACCAGCATGTAAGGAATTAGATTTTCTCAATTGCCTATTAAAAAAAGTATTTTCTTGCGAAAAATCATCTCCAGATAAATTTAAACCTCTGAAATTTTTTGATGAATAATCCAAGCTAATCAATCCGAATTTTCCAAAAATTAATGCAGCACTTGCAGTAATTTTACTCGGAGTTCTTAATTTGTATAGAAGCTCTTGAACAGGTAAATTAATACCAAAGGTATTGTCATAAATTGAAGGATCACTACTAATTTCAATTTGAGTATCTCCCAAAAAACCATCATTATTAATAATATTTGTATTCTCAATAACTTCTGTAAACCAAGTTGGTGATTGATAGCTAAGACCAAAACGGAAATTTTTAGTTGGTTTGTATATAACTCCCGCGCTTAAAGAAAAGCCGACTCCTGTTGTTAAATTTTCTTGATAAAATCGAGCGTTTAATGTATTTCCACTTCCATCATTGTTAGTTTCTCTTAGAACCGTTTGTTGACTAAAAGTAAGATCGTAAAAACTTAGTCCAGCGCCAAGGTGCAATGTTTCTTCATATACTCCTGAAAATGCAAGACTTAACTCCGAGAAATCTCCGTTATAAAAGTTAGAAAATTGTTGATTTTCTGCATTATCATAAATGATCAAAGGATCATTTGTATCTAATGGAAAATTGATAAATGAGGCAAAATTACTATTTCCTTCAGCGATAAACGAATTTTCAAAATCTGCTAAATTTCTATAATTTACACCAATAGCTAGTTTAGTCCATTCATCAAAGGCTGAATTATCAATAGTAAATACAGCCCCAGCATTTGATACCTTAAAATAATCTTCTTGTGTGCTTATAGAATTTCCATAATAATTTGTCAAATAATTTGTATTTCTAGTTTGGAAAGTAACAGCAGCATTATTCCCGTTGAAGATAGATATTCCAGCAGGATTAATTGTCATTGCTGTTACATCTCCACCCACAGCTCCAAAAGCACCACCCATTGCAACAAATCTAGCACTACCATTACCATCGTTTTTAGAAAAAATTAATGATAAGCCATCGTAACCGAGAGCCTGAGCATTGGATGGAATACTCATAGCGGTAAAAACCAATACAAAAATTATTTTTCTCATAATCTTTTATAAGATTAGTTATCTGTTTCTTAAAGAACCTCTTCTCGATGAACCACCACTCCTAGACGAACTATTGCCTCTAGACATGCCACCACCTCTAGACATGCTACTACCTCTAGACATGCTACTACCTCTGGAAATATTACTACTTCTCGCAGGCCTGCTTATTCTAGTTGAAGAGCTTCGTTGTGAGGAACTACTTCTACTCCTAGAGGGTGTAACATTGTAATTAGACCTTCTATTATTGTTATCAGAGCCTGTGGTAGAATTATTTGTTCTAGTATTATTAGCACGTCTATTTTTAGAGGGAACATTATTAGGTTTATCGTAAACTTTAATTTTACTTTTATTAATTTTCAACCTACTTGCCACATTATCAATATTTACATCACTAACGGAATTACTATTCCTTCTACTATTGGAAAAATTAACTCTTCTATTCGTAGCGTAAGCTCTTCTTGTTCTATTGCTAGAACTATTTCTATTGAAAGAATTATTAGAGCTATACCTCCTTCCATAGTTATAATTTCCTAGTCGGTAGTTGGCATATCCATTACTGTAGTAATTCCTCCACCCTAAAATCCCAAAACCTGATCTTCCATAATAATAAGGGTTGTAGAAAGGACCGAAAGGAGAAGAATAATACGGATTATTTATAAACCCATACCCTCCCCAGAAGTATCGAGATCCCCATCCGTTTCTCCACCCTAATCCCCAAAGCCTTGGTCCCCAAGGATCGAAATATCCAAAGCCATAATTAAAATAAGGATCATAAAAATTCCAATAGTTATTCCACCCAAAGCCAGTATTGTTTAGATTAATATTAATAACAACGTCATCACTATCTTCATAGCCCCAAGCTCTGTTTGAATTGACATCACTTGTATTGTCTGTTGAATTTAAAATAGTATCGTTATCATTAATCGAATTGTAAGTTTCTATGTCTGTGAAAATATCTGTTCCGTTTATACGATCTATCCTTTCTAATTCTTGGGTGAAATAATTGTTTTCATAATCCCTGTGTTCTTTACTGTTAGCTACAATTACCTTGTATCCATCTGTTTCTGATGAATAAATGCCATCGTCGTCATGTATATCTTGATAGATTGTACAAGATGAAGCAAAAACAATCGCAACAAAATAAATTAGAGATTTTAAAAATGATTTTTTGTCGTAGTTTAATTTCATAATGATTGTTTTAAATTTATAAAAAACATAAAAATTGATAGTTAAAAAATACAAAAACGTTATTCTCTATGCTTAAAATGCTTTAGTTTTGCTTTCGTATTTTTATGGTTAAACAAATTTACTATAAATTTTATAACAAATATTTAACAATATCTGTGCCAAAGATAGTATTATGAGTAAGAAGTTAACAAAGAGATCAGAAGATTATTCTAAGTGGTATAATGAAATAATACTAAAAGCTGATTTAGCAGAAAATTCTGCTGTAAGAGGATGTATGGTTATTAAACCATATGGATTTGCTATATGGGAAAAGATGCAAGCAGAACTAGATAGAATGTTTAAAGAAACAGGGCATCAGAATGCTTATTTCCCGTTGTTTGTTCCAAAAAGTTTATTTGAAGCCGAAGAAAAGAATGCGGAAGGTTTTGCTAAAGAATGTGCTGTTGTTACTCATTACAGACTTCAGAATGATCCAACTAATGAAGGTAAACTTAGAGTTGATCCCGAAGCTAAGTTAGAGGAGGAGTTGATTGTCAGGCCTACTTCAGAAGCAATTATTTGGAATACATATAAAGGGTGGATTCAATCCTACAGAGATTTACCATTATTAATTAACCAGTGGGCGAATGTTGTTCGCTGGGAAATGAGAACAAGATTATTTTTAAGGACTTCAGAATTTTTATGGCAAGAGGGGCATACGGCTCATACAACCAAAAATGAAGCCTTATTAGAAGCAAAACAAATGCAAGATATCTATGCAGAATTTGCAGAAAAATTTATGGCTATGCCAGTCGTTAAAGGATTTAAATCTGAGAGTGAACGTTTTGCAGGAGCTGAAGAAACCTATACCATTGAAGCTCTTATGCAAGATGGCAAAGCGTTACAGGCAGGGACTTCTCATTTTTTAGGTCAAAATTTTGCCAAAGCTTTTGATGTAAAGTATACCTCTAAAGAAGGGAGCCAAGAATTTGTTTGGGCGACTTCATGGGGTGTGTCAACTCGCCTAATAGGAGGTTTAATTATGACACATTCAGATGATTTTGGATTGGTATTACCTCCAAAATTAGCTCCGATACAAGTTGTCATTGTTCCTATTTACAAAGGAGAGGAGCAGTTAGCAGTTATTTCTAATAAAGTTTCTGGTATCCTGAAATCCCTCCGATCAAAAGGAATTTCTGTAAAATTTGACGATAGGGATACTTTTAGACCAGGAGCTAAATTTGCTGAATATGAATTAAAAGGTGTTCCTATAAGAATCGCTATTGGTAGCCGTGATATAGAAAATAACACATTAGAAATTGCAAGAAGAGATACTTTAGAAAAACAAACAGTTTCGCAAGATGATGTTATTGACTGTATTGAAAATCTATTAGAAGAAATTCAAGATAATTTATTTAATAAAGCTATTTCTTTTAGGAACAATCATATTACAGAAGTCAATTCTTTTGAAGAATTTAAAGAGGTTATTGACCATAAAGGAGGTTTTGCTTCTGCTCACTGGGATGGAACAATTGAAACAGAAAATAAAATTAAAGAACTAACAAAAGCTACCATAAGATGTATTCCTGGTAATGCAAATGAAAAGCCTGGATTTTGTGTGCTAACAGGTAAAGAATCAGACAGAAGAGTCCTATTCGCAAAGGCCTATTAAATTTTATAAAAAAATATTGCAGAGTTTTAAAAACGTTGTATATTTGCCTCCGCAATCGCGAGATTTATCTCCTAGATTTGCAATTGGTCCGTTCGTCTAGGGGTTAGGACGCCAGGTTTTCATCCTGGTAACACGGGTTCGATTCCCGTACGGACTACAAAGTTTAATAATACAAGAATAAACAAGATGGCAAATCATAAGTCAGCATTAAAGAGAATTAGAAGTAACGAATCAAAAAGATTACGAAATAAATATCAGCATAAAACGACACGTAATGCTGTGAGAGATTTACGAGCGACTTCTAGTAAAAAAGAAGCTAAAAGTAAATTAACAGCCGTAATCTCTATGTTAGATAAATTAGCCAAGAATAATATTATTCATAAGAACAAAGCGGCAAATTTAAAATCTAAATTAACAAAACAAGTAGCTGCTCTTTAAGCCTTCAACCATACACAAAAAACCCTTTGATTTAAATCAAAGGGTTTTTTTGTGGAAATATTTCACCACCAATCATAACTTTTTTGAGAATCTAATTTTATAAAAATAAAGAGAAGTAGCGTAAATCCCCAAAGTGAAGATCCACCATAACTT
>CATISV010000155.1 GCA_949541125.1 Flavobacterium sp. SCGC AAA160-P02 | reverse complement strand
CTTGGTGCTTCTCCTAAACGTACATTTCTTCTAATAATTGTTTCAAAAACCATTGTGTTAAAATGTTTTTGAACTTCATCTACAACTTGATTTGATAATCGTAATCGAGAATCAAACATAGTTAACAACAATCCTTCAATTTCTAAATCCTTATTGTGAATTTTTTGAACACTTTTTATGGTATTTAATAGTTTTCCTAGGCCCTCTAAAGCAAAATATTCACATTGTATGGGAATGACGACTGAATCAGCAGCAACTAATGAATTTAAGGTTAACAATCCCAGAGAAGGGGCACAATCTATAATAATAAAGTCATACTCTTTTTTTATTTCTTCAAGAGATTTTTTCAGCATATATTCCCTGTATTTTTCATCGACAAGCTCAATTTCTATGGCCACTAAATCTATATGTGCAGCAATAATGTCTAAATTTGGTGAGTTGGTTTGTAAAATGGCTTCTTTGGCACTAGCTGAATGCTCTAAAACTTGATAGCTCCCAATTTCAACAGAATCAATATCAATTCCTAATCCAGAAGAAGCATTCGCTTGCGGATCTGCATCAATAAGCAACACTCTCTTTTCTAGGACTCCAAGTGAAGCGGCTAGATTAATTGAAGTAGTTGTTTTTCCAACTCCACCTTTCTGATTAGCAATTGCAATAATTTTACCCATTAAATTGATATAATTTATCAGTAAATTTACAATTAAATAGTATTTTTAAAAAGCAAAGATGTTAACAAAGATATAATTTTATAAGTAGTTGATTAATAGATTTTTAAAACTATCTTTTTAAACTTTTTAAACAATTTAAATCTCTTTTTGAAAAGAGATATTAATTCATTGAGTTTGTTGATTTAGGCATTACTATCTGGAATCTTTTTTAAGATTTCAAGTAAAAAAAACCAAAACTTTTTGACGGATGAAATAGAAACTCTTTCATCTGGAGAATGCGCTCCTTTAATTGTGGGACCAAAAGAAATCATGTCCATATTTGGGTAGTTTTGGCCTAGAATTCCACATTCTAAACCTGCGTGACAGGCTACTACAGATGCTTCCTCTTTGAATAATTTCTTATATAAAGAGCTAGCTATTTTTAAAATTTCTGAGTCCATATTCGGTTGCCAACCCGGGTATGATCCAGAAAATTCTACTTTACATTCAGACAATTCAAAACAAGAACGTAAAGAATTAGCTACATCTTCTTTTGAAGATTCAGAGGAAGAACGTGTTAGGCAAGCAATAGTAATCTTACCACCTTTAGCAATTACTTTCGCTATATTATTAGAAGATTCCACTAAATTAGGAATATCATTACTCATTCTATATACACCATTTAAAGCTGTATAAATAGATTTAATAAATTTTTCTTGAACCTCAATAGGTATCACTTTCTTAGGAATTTTTATTGCGTGAATATCAATTGATAAATTAGGTTCTATTGATTTGAATTCCGTTTTTATAATTTTAATCAATGAATTAATTTCACTCAAAAAGGAAACTTCAAGAGTTTCATCAATAACTACATTAGAAAAACTTTCTCTGGGGATTGCATTTCTGAGGCTTCCACCCTCAAGTTCTGATATTTGAAGATTAAAATTGGTGTATCCATGATATAAAATACGATTCATGATTTTATTCGCATTTCCAAGACCTTTATGAATATCCATTCCAGAATGTCCTCCTTGCAAACCTGTTATACTAATTTTAAAACCGATTTTTTTTTCTGGAGTTTTTTCTTCTTTGTACCATCTTGTCGCGGTGACATCAATTCCGCCAGCACAACCTATATCAATTTCATCATCTTCTTCAGTATCCAGATTTAGAAGGATTTCACCTTTTAGAAGTCCTCTTTGAAGCCCCATTGCTCCGGTCATTCCTGTTTCTTCATCAATTGTAAATAAGGCTTCTATGGGAGGATGTTCAATATCATCAGAAGATAAAACTGCCATTATTGTTGCCACCCCTAAACCATTGTCTGCCCCTAATGTTGTTCCGTCTGCTGTTACCCAGTCTCCATCAATTAGCATGTTTATTCCTTGAGTTTCAAAATCAAAAACAGTATCAGAGTTTTTTTGATGAACCATGTCTAAATGACTTTGTAATACAATGGTTTTTCTATTTTCATAGCCTTTCGTTGCGGGTTTAGTAATGATTACATTTCCAACACTATCTACTCGTGTATTTAGATGTAGATTTTTACCAAAATTTACCATAAATTGAATAACCTTTTCTTCTTTTTTTGAGGGGCGAGGAACCTCATTTAAATCAGAAAAATGATTCCAAAGTATTTTAGGCTCTAATTTTCTTACTTCAGTAGACATTGGTTTATATAAAATATGATTAGTTTGTAAATCTATATAAAAAAAGAGCTATTTAAGAAATTTCTAAAATAATTTCATCAATATTTTTTCTCACTTTTTTTTGATGATTCATAAGATCATTCTCAGACCTATACCCTACAGGAAGGACTAAAACAGAAGTTAAATTTTTTTCTTTTAATTTTAGAAATTCATCATATTTCTCTGGAATAAATCCCTCCATAGGACAAGAGTCGATTTTTTCATTTGCACATACAGTCAATAAATTACCTAAGGCTAAATAAGCCTGGTTTTTACTCCATGATTGTAAATCATCTTTACTTTTATTAGTGATAGTTTTTTTTAGATAATCTCTAAATGGTTGTATGGTTTTATCTGGAGTATTTCTTATTTTTTGGACACGATCAAAATATTTTTCTACATCAGATTCATCTATTTTAGTATCGATACATATGACCAACAGGTGAGAGGCCTGCACAACTTGTTGTTGATTCCAACTATATTTTAGTAGTTCTTCCTGGATTTCTTTATTTTTTATGATGAGTAACTTTATCGGTTGTAATCCATAAGAAGTTGCAGTTAGATTAAATGCTTTTTTTAACGTATTAATTTTTGATTGATCTATAAATTTTTGCGGATCAAATTTTTTAACTGCATATCGCCATTCTAAATTTTCTATACTATCCATTTCTATGTTATAATTTTTTAAAAAAGCAATTGAATTTTGACTACTTAATACAGACTCTTAAATCTATCAGGATAGACTTCATGCATTATTTCATACACTTTTTCAAAAATATCTTCAGCCGATGGTTTTGAGAAATAGTCTCCGTCTGATCCGTATGCTGGTCTGTGAGCTTTTGCTGATAATGTTGTGGGTTTACTATCTAAGTATTGATATCCGCCTTGATTTTCAATGATTTCTTGAAGTAGGTACGCAGATGCTCCTCCAGGAACGTCTTCATCTACAATCAATAACCTATTAGTTTTTGCTAAAGATTTTACTGAATCATGATTGATGTCAAAGGGTAATAAACTTTGTGCGTCGATAATTTCAGTATCAATTCCTATATGTGTTAGCTCTTTGGCTGCTTCTTCTACTATTCTTAAGGTTGATCCATAAGAAATAACGGTAATATCTTTGCCTTCCTTAATTGTTTCTACAACACCAATTGGAGTAGTAAATTCTCCTATATTAGTAGGTAATTGTTCTTTTAAGCGATAGCCATTTAAACATTCAATAACTATAGCTGGATCATCTGATTGAAGTAATGTGTTATAAAAACCTGCTGCTTTGGTCATATTTCTTGGAACCAACAT
>CATISV010000154.1 GCA_949541125.1 Flavobacterium sp. SCGC AAA160-P02 | reverse complement strand
TAAGATTCTTCTTTCTTTGATACCTGTTCTTGTAGTAATCCAATCATCATTCGTATCAACGAGAGTTTCTAGCTCTTTATTTGTTAAAATGTAATCAGGAACGTATTTCCCAACTGCTGAAATTGCTGCAGTTATTTTTGACATATTAAAACTCGTTAGAAGGAGAAATATTTTCGTTTTTATCCTCCTTTTTTACTAGGTGACTAAAGTAGTAAAAAAAGTATAGGTTTTTTTAAAAAACAAGCAAAAATGGTCATTTTTTACTCAAAAACACAAAAAAACCCTCAAAAAGAGGGCTTTTTTGTGTTTTTTTTAATGAAAAGTTAAATTTCTGTTGTTGCAGATTCTAATACTATTTGACCTCTATAGTATAGTTTTCCTTCGTGCCAATGAGCCCTGTGGTATAAATGAGCTTCTCCTGTAGTTGGATCTATTGCTATTTGTTGAGTAGAAGCCTTATAATGTGTTCTCCTTTTATCTCTTCTTGTCTTAGAAATTTTTCTCTTAGGATGTGCCATTTTATGTGTTTTTTTCTGTAATTAAATTTTTTAACGTATCCCATCTTGGGTCAATATCACCTTCTTTTTTTATAGATGTATTATTATTTATTTCTAATTCTTTGAATTTTTGTAAAGCTTCAGAGTTCATTGAACCGTCTATTACTTTTGGATGTATTTTTTTACTAGGAATAGAGAGTATCACTAACTCATATATGAATTGACTGACATTTATTTCATAATATTCATGAGGGATGATTAAAATTTCATCATTGTCGTCATTATATTCCTGACCAAACTTAATAACTAAAGGCAAGTGACCTTCAATTTTTTGCTCATAGGGTTCTAACGAAATGTCACAGTCAACATTTATATGTCCTGTAACATTAAAGTCTAGCTCAAAGTGACGGTTTTTTTTAAAAACTAATTCTACTTTTAAACTACTACTATTAAAATCGTGAAAATCAAAAGCTTCAAAGAACCTGTTGTCAATTTCATATTCAAAAGAATGTATTCCTTGCTTTAATCCTACAAAAGGGATATTAAATTGTTTCAAGTTTAACATAACACCCGAATGAAATTGAGCGTGCAAATATAATAAAATGTTTTATAAATGTTATTTTTAACTAAAAAAAAGACTAGTTTTTGTTTCCTAAAACATTTTTGCTGAGATCGTTAAATTCATCCCTGTTTTTAAAAATAGCAATCCCTGTAAAAATAGCTTCTTTAAAAGAATCTTTATTGGCAATCCCTTTCCCAGCAATGTCAAAAGCAGTTCCATGATCAGGAGAGGTTCTAATTTTATGGAGACCAGCAGTAAAGTTAACTCCGTTACCAAAAGTGAGAGCTTTGAATGGGGCCAAGCCTTGGTCATGATACATAGCTAACACACCATCAAATTCCTGATAGGTTTTGGAACCAAAAAAACCATCTGCGGCATAGGGTCCGAATACAAATATCCCATTGTCATAAATCGATTTGATCGTTGGTTTTATCAATGAGTCCTCTTCTTCTCCAATGACACCGTTATCACCAGCATGAGGGTTTAGACCTAAGACCGCTATTTTTGGCTTGTGAATCTTAAAATCTTTTTTCAGTGAATCATGAAATATGGTTACTTTTTTTTCTATAAGTTCTGGTGTAATTGTCTCTGAGATTTTAGAAACAGGAATGTGACCTGTTATAAGACCAATTTTTAAAAATTCATTCATAAGAATCATTAAACTATTACCCTCAAGGTTATTTTCTAAAAATTCGGTGTGACCTGAAAAAGTGAAGCTCTCTGATTGAATTGTTTCTTTATTGATTGGGGCTGTAACGAGGACATCAATCTCCCCTTGTTTTAGTGCAGAGGTTGCTTCATTAAGTGATTTAAAAGCATATTGACCACCAATTTTTGTTGCTTTTCCAATTTCTATGTTAATAGTTTCTTCCCAAACCTTTAATAGATTTATTTTTCCATGTTTCACCTGATTCATAGAATGAATCTCATGAATATCGGTTTCTATCTCCAGAGTCTTTTTATGTATTAAAATAACTTGCGAAGCACCAAATAATACCGGAGTACAAAAATCTAACATTCTTCGATCTTCAAAAGTCTTTAAGATAACTTCAACTCCAACACCATTTATATCTCCTAATGAGATTCCAACAACTATTTTATCTTTTTTAGTCATATCTAAAAGTTAATATGTTTATTTTTGTACACAACAAAAATAATTAAATTTATATTCATGTTTACCGGAATTATTGAGACCTTAGGAAAGGTAAAAAAGATAGAAACTGAACTAGAAAATATTCATTTTACAATCCAAACATCAATCACAGATCAGTTGAAGATTGATCAAAGTATTGCTCACAATGGTGTTTGTTTAACCGTAGTCTCTATTTCTGATGATAGTTATGTTGTTACAGCAATCAAGGAGACATTAGAAAAAACTAATTTAGGTTCTTTATTAGAAAATGATTTTGTGAACATAGAACGAGCTATGAAATTAGGAGATAGATTGGATGGTCATATTGTTCAAGGGCATGTAGATCAAACAGGAACTTGTACAGACATAAAAGATGCTAACGGAAGTCATTATTATTCCTTTTCGTATGATTCTAATCTTTCTAATATTACCATAGAGAAAGGATCTATTACAGTTAATGGCGTTAGTTTAACGGTTGTTGATTCTGCTAAAAATTCGTTCAGTGTAGCCATTATTCCTTACACATTCTCCCATACAACGTTTAAAAACCTACAAAAAGGAGACAATGTTAATTTAGAGTTTGACGTCATAGGTAAATACGTCTCTAGGCTACACGATTTAACAAGGTAATTTTAAAAGAGAAATATCTATAATTTGATGTGATTGTATAGACTAAAAAAATATAATACAATTGAGCCCCACATTAAATATATAAAATGTGAGGAAGGAATCCATATATAAGCTAATACCATATTGGAAACCAATAAAATGCCTAGCACAGTTAACAATCGTTTCCTAACAATATATATCTCTAAAAATTTGTTGGGTGTAAAAGAAAGGAGTAAAAAACCTATCCCCAGCACATAAAGTCCCAAAAATCGGTAAATCTGGGTCAGATATTCACTTAATGTTGAGTTTCCTTCAATTAAAAAAAGATCGTCAAAAGTCATTTGTAATCTTTCTTCATTGGCAACTTGATCTAATATCCAGGGTTCCGAACTAATTAACCATCTTATTCCAGAAACACAAAGAGCAATGCTTATTACTATTAAGGGATATTTAATATATGTAATTGATTTATGCTGCATTTAAAATGTGCTTTATAGTATGTATTACAAGATACAAAATTTAATTCTTACTTAAATGATTTTGAATTTCTATATAAAAAAAGGAATTAAAGGAAAAAAAATTGCCTATGGTTAGGTTAATTTAAATTCTAACAACAACCACAGTTTTTCTGAGAGACGTGGTTTTGTGATTTTTTAATTTTACAGGAATAAACAGGGTATTTAGCAAGAAAAATTTCTGCTATCATGACATTAGAAATATAATTATCTCCTCCAAATTTATTTCTCAAGGTAGAACCAAATTCTTCAATAGTATATAGTTTATTTTCAAGTCCTAAAGGGTTGTTATCGCTTTCTTCCATAATACAAATATAGCTAATATCTAGTTACTTAAGGGCTCAGAAACAGCAGAATTGAAGAAGATATGTCTATGGTTTAGATTTATTATTTCTATATATCCTTATAGCTTCATAGAAACAAGCTAAAAATCCAATAATGCATACTGACAAAATAATATTTCTGTACCCAGCCTCATCATAAAATATATAGCCAAATAGGATAAAATTTGAAGCAAGTGTAATTTGTATAAAGACTAATGCCTTCCATTTTTTTAATTTCATACTCAAATATAATAATTTTAGGTTTAAACTATTTAAGAAGGTTAGAAATAGCAGAACTGCTAAATAACTGCCAAGAGTATTACTATTTTTACTGTAAGTTCTGTGTAATAAAAAACAAAAACCCTTCAATTAAGAAGGGTTTAAGGGTGGACCCAGAAGGGCTCGAACCTTCGACCCCCTGATTATGAGTCAGGTGCTCTAACCACATAACCACTTTATTTTTAAACACTTAAAGATACATAAACTAAATGTCTGTCAAAAATGTGACAAAAATGAGTATAAAGTACCCTAAAATTAAGTCTGACAAAAAGCAACGTTTTTATGTAGTTTTTTATAGTAATGATAAACGCTATAGGTTGTTTAATGGTTCTAAAATCAATTCTGATCTTTATCCCTTATAAAGACTATCTCATTCCATTTGTTCTCAAAAAATCTTATAGAGACTTTTAGAGAAAATAGATTTGTTTTAATTTTTCACTAAACGCAATGTATTATTTTTGTTTATAACCAAAATAAATAACCCACTGGGTAGTTCTAATTCAGATAAGGTAACTTCTTTAGCGTTTGGATAAGAAAAAAAGACTTTTTTACCCGTCAAATCATACACTTCAATGGAGTTAATTATTTTTGAAGAACTAATATGCCAATAATCTGAACTTGGATTTGGAAAAACATTTAGTATAATTTTATCAACTTCATCTATTGATAAACTTTCTACCACATTGACAGTTCTACTTACGGTATTGGCTTGATTATTATTAGCGTCGGTAACATTATAACTTAATGTATAGGTCCCGACAGTAGTATGATCTACAGTTCCTGTAACGACAAT
>CATISV010000153.1 GCA_949541125.1 Flavobacterium sp. SCGC AAA160-P02 | reverse complement strand
ACTCTTATTGTATTCTTTCTTCTTCCCCATTGGCCTTTTACAGCTTTAAGAACTTTTTTATGTTTTGCTCTGCTGGTAACGCCTCTTTTAACTCTAGCCATTTTATCCTCTTAAACTATAGGGCATATAAGATTTCACGATTTTTCCATCTTGTTTTGCCATAACGGTTGTGCCCCTTTGTTTTCTTATTTGGGAATTAGTTCTTTTTATCATTCCATGCCTTTTACCAGCCTGAGCTGTAATCACTTTTCCTTTAGCTGAAATTTTAAATCTTTTTTTTGCTGAGCTTTTTGTTTTCAATTTAGGCATAATTTTTGGAGCCTTATACAAATATTAATATTAATTTACAACTAGAAATATGACTTATAATGGCTGAATAACCATTATCATTTGTTTGCCATCAAATTTAGGCTGTAATTCTACACGTCCAATATCTTGCATATCTTGCTTAATTTTGTCCATTAATTCATTTCCTAAACTTGAGTGTTGCAGTTCTCTGCCTTTAAAACGTATTGTAAATTTTACTTTATCCCCTTTTGCTAAAAATTTTTGAGCGTTCTTTATTTTAAAAGTATAGTCATGTACCTCTGTTACAGGTCTTAATTTTATTTCCTTTAATTCAATTTTTTTTTGTTTCTTTTTTGCTTTGTTGGCTTTCTTCTGGGCATCATATTTATATTTACCCATATCCATTATTTTACACACAGGAGGTTTAGCGTTTGGTGCAATTTCAATTAAGTCAAGTCCCTCATCCCTAGCACGATTAATTGCATCATTTAAATTTAAAATTCCTAAATTTTCACCATCACTTGCTATTACCTGAACCTCATGTGAAGTAATCCTATTGTTTGATCTAGGACCTTTTGGCTTTGTTCTTTTCTGAAAATAGTTTTGTTTGAAATCTGGCACTTAGATTGAAGGCGCTTTGTTTAAAGCAGAGTATTTTTTTAGAAACTCGTTAAAATCCATATTTTCTTGTTTTTTAGAATCCAATCTTCTAATAGTTACTGTATTAGAGTCAACTTCTTTTTTCCCACAAATAAGTAATAAAGGTACTTTTGACAATGAATGTTCTCTAATTTTATAATTTAAATTATGATTTTTTAAATCAACTTCACTTGAGATACCAATTTTTTTTAATTCATAATTAATTTTTTTTGAATAATCATCAAAGTCACTTGAAATTGGTATCACAACTGCTTGTAGTGGTGTTATCCAGAAAGGTAATTTACCTGAATAATTTTCAATTAAGATTCCAATAAATCTTTCTAAGGAACCAAACAATGCTCTGTGCAGCATTACAGGTATTTTCTTTGATCCATCTTTTTCAACATATGTAGCTCCTAATCTTCCAGGTAAATTCAAATCTACTTGTAAGGTTCCACACTGCCAATCTCTTCCAATTGCATCTCTTAAAACAAATTCAATTTTTGGACCATAAAATGCTCCTTCACCTTTATTTACTGTATATTCTAGTTTTGTTTCTTTAATCGCGTCTAAAAGTGCGGCTTCTGATTTATCCCATACACTGTCATCACCAACTCTTAAATCTGGTCTATCTGAATATTTCAGTATTACATTTTCAAATCCCAGATCTTTATAAATTTCTAAAATTAAATTTGTAACTGAAAGGCACTCTTGGGTAATTTGTTCCTCTGTGCAGAATATGTGTGCATCATCTTGAGTAAATGCTCTTACTCTTAGCAATCCATGTAATGCACCTGAAGGCTCATATCTATGAACTTTTCCAAATTCCGACATTTTTAATGGTAAGTCTCTGTAACTTTTTAGTCCTTGATTAAAAACTTGAACACATCCTGGGCAGTTCATTGGTTTTATTGCAAACACTTTTTCATCAGGAGTTGTAGAGGTATACATGTTTGCACCAAATTTTTCCCAATGACCTGATTTTTCCCATAATGTACGATCAAGAATTTCTGGTGTATTAATTTCTTTATATCCTGCGTGATCTTGTTTAGTTCGCATATAAGAGATTAATTTCTGAAAAAGGTTCCATCCTTTTTCATGCCAAAATACAGATCCAGGACTTTCCTCTCTAAAATGAAATAAGTCCATTTCTTTTCCCAACTTTCTATGATCTCTTTTCTCAGCTTCCTCAATTCTATTTAAATACTCATCAAGTTCCTTCTGTGTAGACCAACTTGTTCCATAAACTCTTTGTAGCATCTCATTATTGGAATCTCCTCTCCAGTAAGCACCTGATACTTTAGTTAATTTAAATGCTTTACCAATTTTACCTGAAGATACTAAATGAGGACCTCGACACAAATCATGCCAAGTATCTCCATGATGATAAACCGTAAGCTCTTCATCTTGAGGTATGCTTTCAATTATTTCCGCTTTGTACTTTTCACCGATATTTATAAAATGTTTAATTGCTTTTTCTCTATCCCAAACCTCTCTTCTTGTCTTTACATCTCTGTCTACTATTTCTGACATTCTTTTCTCTATTTTTTCAAGATCATCACTTGTAAATGGTTCCTTTCTTGCAAAGTCATAATAAAACCCATCCTCAATCACCGGCCCAATTGTCACCTGTGTTCCTGGAAATAATTCTTGGACAGCCATAGCCATAATATGGGCTGTATCATGCCTAATAACTTCTAGTCCCTCAGGATCTTTTGCAGTAAAAATTTCTATTGTGCTGTCTTTGTTAATGTTGGTGTATAAATCTTTTAGCTCACCATTAACACTCATTACTAAAGCTTGCTTGGCTAGAGATTTGCCTATTTTTTCAGCGATCTCAATTCCATTAATGTCATTTTGAAAATTTATGATTTTCCCGTCTGGAAGTGTGATATTAGGCATTTAAAGAATTAATTTTTTGTATTCTGAATAAGTAGAAATACACATTTTTTCAACATTAAATTTAAGCGAAACATTTTTTCTTCCCTCTTTTCCCATTTTTTCAATCGTTGTTTTGTTTAAAGTTAAGAATTCTATAATTTTTTTTGATAATTCATCTGAATTTCCTGCTTCAAATAAAATGCCAGTCTTATTATCAATCACAGTTTCTTTTGAGCCTCCTAAATTACTTGCAAATATAGGTTTTTCCATTGACTGCGCCTCCACTGCTATTCTGCCAAAAGCCTCAGGTTCAATTGATGCGGAGACTACGAAATCACAAATTTTGTAAGCCAGAGGCATATTTTTGTAGTGCTCAACAAACTTTACTTGATCCTTCATTCGATATTGCTCGACTAAGCTCTCAAGTTTTTTCTTATATAAATTTCTACCCTGATCACTGCCTAATATAATTGCTTTGAATGCTTTGTGACCTAACTGAATATTTGTTTTATTTAAAGCATCTAAAAACATTTTATGACCCTTCCACTCTGTTAGTCTTCCTGGAAATAATATTGTTTTCTTTTCAATTTCTAAGTT
>CATISV010000152.1 GCA_949541125.1 Flavobacterium sp. SCGC AAA160-P02 | reverse complement strand
TCTTCTTTTTTAATTTTTTGAAGTTTTTTAAGTTGTTTAGGTTTTTTTCCAAAAAGCTTATATAAAAAATCCACAGGCTGAAATAATGCAGCAATAGGAGAGGAGAAATCACTTGTCTTCGGTCTTGCAATTTCGTAGGTTTGCCGAATTCCATTAATTTTAATTCTTGTAAATTTATCTTTAGGAACCTGTTTAACATCAACTTCGAGAACTCCAATCAGCTTGGAAGACTTTATTATAATTTCCTTAATCTCCTCTGATTTCTCATAAAGAGCTATTAACAATTCATTTCCTTTCAATAAATCGTTTGTTACTTTAATTTTTATTGATGAGTGACCTAAATATGAAACCATCACGGTATCATTAGCTTTAGCAGTAATTTCAAAGAACCCCTTATCATTTGTAATAGTACCAGTTACTGAGTTTAGATTTAGAATATGAGAAGCGCTCAAAGGTTTCTTAGTTTCGGAATCTATAACCTGTCCTTTTAGTAATTTCACTCCCTGATGAGTTGTTTGAGAATATAAATTTATCTTATAAAAAGAAATTAATAATAAGATGATTATATGTTGCTTCATGAATCAAAAGTAATGATAAAAGAAAGTAAATAGGTTAATATAATGTGAAAACAATTCACAAAAAAGTGCGCACGAGAAGATTCGAACTTCCACATCCTAAACGGATACCAGCCCCTCAAGCTGGCGCGTCTACCAATTCCGCCACGTGCGCTTAAAAAAACAAAATTCTAATTTTTATTTTGAAAGATATGATTCTCGAATTGAGGACTTATTTTTAATATAAACCACTTTAACTTAAGAGTTTCATATCGAATCTTCATAAAAGATGCAAATATAAAAGCATTCTAAAAGAAAAGCACTTTTTTACTTTATTTTTTAACGATATTTACAATCTAATATTTTTTGAATGAAAATTGTTTTATTAGGATATATGGGATGTGGAAAAACTACAATTGGTAAGAAATTATCAAATAGTTTATATCTTGATTTTACTGATTTAGATCAATATATAGAGAAAAGAGAGCAAAAAACGATTTCTGAAATTTTTAATGAAAGGGGAGAAATTCACTACAGAAAAATTGAAAGTAACTATTTAAAAGAATTTATAGATGAACATGATTCATATGTTTTGTCTTTAGGAGGAGGAACTCCTTGTTACGGAAAGAATATGGAAGAAATTATGAGTCATAGAGACATTATTTCAATTTATTTACAAGCATCAATTCAAACACTTTGTCAAAGATTATCAAAAAACCGTTCTAAAAGACCCTTATTATCCTCATTATCAGAACATCAATTAGCAGAATACATAGGTAAACACTTATTTGAACGAATTCCTTTTTATGAGAAGGCTAGGTATAAAGTTTTCACGAATTCTAAAGATAAGAATACTATTGTAACTGAGATAAGAATAAAATTACATTAAATAAGCGACTGTCTTTTTTTTGTCAAAAATAACCTCTACATGTTCTTTGATAGAAGTTGATAAAGAAATCCCTTTAAAATCTGCCTTTACTGGATATTTCTTATGATTTCTATTCACTAATACTGCAGTTTTAAATCTTTTTAAAGGAACGTCTAAAAAATATTTAATACCATACATTAGTGTACTTCCAGAATTTAAAACATCATCTACTAAAATAATCGACTTGTTTTTATATTGGGAAGGCTCTATACTGACACTAACCGAGTGAAGAGGATTTTTCTTATTGATATAAACTTCACAAGGGATAATACGTAATGATGATATTTCTTTTAATACTTTTGCTAAACTATTGGCAAAATGGATTCCATTTCCTTGAATACCTGCAATTACTAATTCTTTCTCATAACAATTAGCTTCATAGATCTGATAAGCGATCCTTTTTATTTTCTGATTAATTTGATTATGGTCTAAAATTATATTGTTTATAGTATTCATAGATTCTATTATTATTTTGAATGCTTCTGATATTCATCAATATCTCTTCTATCTTTTTTGGTTGGTCTACCTGTTCCTTTCTTTCTGTAATAATCTTTGGAGTATTTTAAGAGATTTAATTTTTCCAATTCTTCTTTAGGGGTAATATCTTTACAATATTGATGTATTAAACTTGCACCAATTCTACTTTTTGGAATATCTAATACCTCAATAGTTAAATTCATTTTATTTTTACGAACTGAAATAATTTCACCTCCATAAACATCCTTTGAGGGTTTACAGTTTGTTTCACTAATTTTTACTTGCCCTTTTTTGCAAGATTCAGTAGCTATACTTCTCGTTTTAAATGTACGAATACACCAAAGATATTTATCAATTCTCATAAAAAAGTTAAAAAAGACTTAATCCCTTTTCACAAAGGTATAAAAATGGTAAATTGCACCAAAAATAGTATAAATGTTTAATAGAAAACTTTTAGTATTGTGTTTATCCATCCTTTTTTTAGGATATGCATGTGATTCAGACAGAATAGGTTATGTTGATAATTTTGATCATGCCTCTCAAGCACTAATAGATAATGATTCTTTAATTGATTTTTTGGAAACTCATTATTACAATGATGCTATAGACTCTGTACAACCAATAGTTTCTGGAGAAACAGCTCTTATCAATGATTCAAGATTAATTATTCAAGATGTTACTGAAGAAGAAGTAGATTATAAATTATATTCTTTTATTAAAACAGTGGGAAATCCAAATCCTGATAAAGGATATCCAACCGTAATGGATTCTGTTTTGGTTAAATACAAAGGTCAATACCTATTTGATACCGATAACTTAATTGATTTTGACGAACGTCTTGTAAATCCAATTTGGTTACGACTTAATGCTACTATAAGAGGCTGGACTTATGGATTTTCCAATTTTAAAGGTGGTGAAAATATAACAGATAATGGACCAATAACTTATATAAATGGAGGAAAAGGAGTTTTATTTATTCCTTCTGGTTTAGGATATAGAAATTTTGGTGCTCCTGGAATTCCTGGAAGTGTCAATCTAATGTTTTATGTAGAACTTTATGATCTTGTTCAAGATACAGATTATGATAACGACTCTGTTCCATCTATACTAGAAGATCCAGATGGAGATGGTGATCCTAGAAATGACGACACTGATGGTGACAATATTCCTAATTATTCCGATGTTGATGATGATAATGACGGTGTATTAACAATTAATGAAGGAGGAGATGATGGTGACCCTACAAATGATTTTAATGATCCAGACAATCCAACATTACCGGATTATCTGAATCCAAATTATCCAAATAATTAATAATAAAAATAAGCTCCTGTATCATTCAGGAGCTTTTTTGTATTATCTTATAATTTATAAGAAAGCCCAAATATTATTTGGTTAACCCTGGTATCAAAATTAACATCCCTATTGATTAAATTGTCTACGAAAAATGTTTCAATTTTTGACAATCCTCTTTCCCATCTTACATCAATTCCTAATTTTCCAAACTCGATTCCAGCTCCTAGTTGAATACCAAGAGAAAATTGATTTATTGATACTTTTGTTAAATCATTAATTCCAAAACCTGAAGATATGATATATTGAAAAGATGGACCAGCAAAGATGTTTCCTATACCAAAAATACTTTTTTTTCCAAATAGAATAGGAACATCAACTTTTTTAAATTTATAATCTGTAGCTTGTAATGTTTCAAAAGTATTATAATTGACATCATTATTTAATTCTGTATACACTAGTTCAGGTCTAATATAAAAACCAACACCAGGTAACTTCGCGCTAAACCAAAAACCTGTATGATAACCGGTTTTAGTTTTTGCTCCATTTAATACGTCATTAGAAACGTCATTAAAAGAATTAGAATTATAATTTACTCCGGCTTTTACTCCAAACTGAAGTTGAGCCTTTACAAAATGGTGTACTCCAAGGAATAAAATACATGTTATTATAATTTTTTTCATTTTTTTACTTAAAAAAAAAGTTCTGTAGCGTTTTAATTCCTTTATTTTCTCTTGAGTACATTTTTGACAGCAAGAATAACTGCCTCGTCGTTTATATGGTATTTTTTCATCAATTGAGCGGGTGTTGCAGACTCACCAAAAGTATCATTAACGGCAACGAATTCCTGAGGTGTAGGCATATTTTGAGATAAACATCTTGCTACACTTTCTCCTAAACCACCATATTTATTATGTTCTTCAGCAGTAACAATACATGCTGTTTTTTTAATAGACTTTAAGATTATTTCTTCATCTAAAGGTTTGATCGTATGAATATTAATCACTTCAGCACTGATCCCCTCTGATTCTAATTTTTCTGCAGCTTGTAAAGATTCCCAAACTAGATGACCTGTAGCAACAATAGTTACATCAGTTCCTTCATTTAAAACAATTCCTTTACCAATTTCAAAAGGTTGATTGGTAGGCATAAATACAGGAACTTTTGGACGACCAAAACGTAAATATACAGGACCCTTATGATCTGCAATTGCAATAGTAGCCGCTTTGGTTTGGTTGTAATCACAAGTGTTAATTACAGTCATTCCTGGCAACATTTTCATTAAGCCAATATCTTCTAGAATCTGATGCGTTGCACCATCTTCACCTAACGTTAAACCTGCATGAGAGGCACAAATTTTAACATTCTTGCCAGAATAAGCAATGGATTGACGAATTTGATCGTATACACGTCCGGTAGAAAAGTTTGCAAAAGTTCCTGTAAAAGGAATCTTACCTCCAATAGTTAATCCAGCGGCAATCCCCATCATATTGGCTTCAGCAATGCCTACTTGGAAAAAGCGATCTGGATGATTCTTTTCAAAATCATTCATTTTTAATGAACCTGTTAAGTCTGCACAGAGAGCAACCACATTAGGGTTTTTACCCCCTAATTCAGTTAAACCATCACCAAAACCAGACCTAGTGTCTTTCATCTCCGTATATGTATATTTTTTCATTTGATTGGGTTGTTAATTGATGTGTAAAAATAATTCTTTAATTAATC
>CATISV010000151.1 GCA_949541125.1 Flavobacterium sp. SCGC AAA160-P02 | reverse complement strand
GCCCATTCATGATGTTTTTTACTCAAATAAATCAAATCAAATGTTTTGTTTTCGATGCTCTTTAAGATAGAATGATAATCACCTATTAAAAATCGTATATTTTTTACATTGTATTTTTGAAGCATTTGCTTCGCAATCTTGCCAATATCTTCACATTCTTCGAGACTTGTAATATTTAAATTTTTACTTGCGCATGATATTGCAGCAGTACTGATACCAAGGGATGTTCCAATTTCTAAGATATTATTTAGGTGTAAGTATTGAACCAACTTTACTATAAATTTTCCTTTTTCCCTAGAAATTTCATTGTGCTTACATGTTTTAATTTCCCTTTTAAGTTCCTTTTTGTAATCAAAAAAAAGAGATAAGTTTTGATCTGAAAATCTTTTGTAAAAACCTTTTTTCACCAAATTAAATATAAAGGGAGAATGTATCCCGTGATGATTTTTAGAGTTGAATATAAAGCGTAAATAAGAAATGATTTTATGATACAATTGTGTTTTTTTAATATCAACGAAATTAATAGAAAAATGTATTTTCATCAATTATAAAATTTATTTTTTATATTCGTAAAAAATTGTTGTGATATAGCTATGAGAAAATGCTTACTTTTTCTTGTTTTGTTATCTCTTATATTTTCTTGTATCCCCAATAAAAAATTAATATATTTTCAGGGGAATCCTCAAGAAAATAGAGATTTTTATAAGATTAGAAATTCGCCATATAGACTTCAAAGGGGAGATAATATTATCATCAATGTGAAATCGGATAATATTGATTTAGTTGATATTTTTCTTAAATCAAACTCATCTTCACAATTACCTCTATTATCATCACCATCTTCTCCTAACAAAGAACTGGTTTATAGCATTGATAAAGAAGGGTTTATTAGGATGCCAATACTAGGAGAAATAAATGTCTTAGGGCTTACAATAAAAGAGGTTAGATCAAAAATTGAAGAAAAATTGCATCCTTATTTCAAGGAGGATGATATTTATTTTGTTTCGGTCAGACTAGATGGGATTAAATACACAGTTATTGGAGAGATTAATGAACCAGGTCCAAAAGTAGTTTACCAAAATCAACTTAGTATTCTAGATGCTATCTCGAACTCTGGAGATATTCCTATCACTGGAAATAAAAAAAATGTTGAAGTTTTAAGAATTACTCCTGAAGGAATAAAGAAAATAAGTATTGATTTAACTTCCATTAATGCAATCAATTCAGAGATATTTTATATTAAAAACAATGATTACATTAACATACTTCCTTTAAAGAATAAAACTTTAGGAACTACCAACGGTTTGAGCTCCTTATCAAATATTATTTCTATAATATCATTAATGGTAACCACCACGGTCTTTATTTTAAGCAGATAGTAATATGATTCTAAACGACAAAAATCAATACAATGCTCAAGACCATCAAGATTTGTATGATATTAGAGAGCTTGTTTTCAAGATTTATAGATATTGGAAGTTGTTGTTGGTGTCGATAATTTTATTTTTAGTCCTTGCAATATTTTTGAATGATTATTTACCAAAAAAATATAGATTAAATGCTGTAATATCTGTTAAGGAGGAGACAAACCCTTTATTTTATTCTACAACGAATTTGACTTTTAATTGGGGAGAAATGAGTGGTTTATTAGAAACGATGATGATTATTTTAAAATCTAGAAATCACAACGAAAAAGTAGTTTCTAATCTTCAATTTTATATTGATTATGTAAAAGCAGGTAAATATAGACTAGAGGACGTTTATGGAAAAACACCTTTTAAAGTTCATGTAAATGAGAATTCTTTTCAGTTATTAGATAGATTGATAAAGTTAGAAACCTTAAAAAATAATCAATTTAAATTGTCTATTGAATTTGATCCAGAAGCTTCCAATACGTTTATCCGTTATTCAGACAATACAGTATCTGAAAAGGATCATTCATTCGGCAAAAATTTTACAGAAACATTTTATTTTAACCAAAATGAATTTAGTGACTCTAATGTTAAGACTCCTTTTTTAGATATTAATGTTTTTTCAAGTCAATCAGATATCAAACCAAATCAGGTTTTTTATTTAATATTTAGGGACATTAATTCAACAGTAAATACATACAGGTCTCTTTCGGTGGAAAGTATTTCTAAAAAATCTTCTCTTTTAGAACTAGAAATGGAGGGAGAAAATAAAAATAGAATTGTTGATTATTTAAATGAATCCATTCAAGTTTTATATAAAGACAATCAAGAACAGAAAACACTTTATGCAAGAAAAACAGTTAGTTATGTAGATAATTTGTTCAAAAAAGAAGCTGAACAATTAGGGGTTATAAGGCAAAAAATTGGTGAATATAAGAAAGCAAATAATATTTTTGATTTGTCCTCAGAAGCGAATGATCTATTAATTCAATCAAGAGACTTATCTCTTGAGTTAAATAAGGTAAAAAAAAACACTGAAGAACTTGATATCCTTGACAAATACGTAAGATCTAATTCAACATATGATGAAACGGTTCCCGTTCCTTCATTTATTGAATTAGACGATGTTAAATTATCAGTAATAATTAAAGAACTTATTGTAGAATCTACCAAATTAAAATTTTTAAAAGATAAGCTAAAACCAATTCATCCCGATTATCAAAAACAAGTAAAAAAAATACAACAGATTAAAGGAAATTTCTTTGAAAATTTATCCAATAATCAAACGTATCTCGACAGAAAAACACAGACATTAGAAAAAGAGTTATCATTATTTGAAAATCAACTTAAACTTTTACCTGAGAAAGAACAGAAACTTGTTAAATATCAAAAAGAATATGATTTTTCCGAATTTTATTTTAACTACTTTAAACAAAAAAAATACGAGGCAAGTGCCGCAATAGAAGCTACTGTTTCTGATATACATGTTCTAGATAAAGCTATTGATATCGGCCAGGAACCAATTTATCCCAAACCCATTTATAATTATTCAATTGCTCTCCTATTGGGCATTGGATTTCCATATATTTATATTGTTATCAAAGAATTTTTTGATAATAAAATTCGCTCATTAGATGAGATTGAAAATAGATATAATATCCCAATTTTAGGATATATAGGGAGGGATGTACTGAAAAATAATTTAGCTGTTTTTGAAAATCCAAATTCATATATAGCGGAATCCTACAGAATTCTTCGTTCTAATATTCAACATTTATTTACTAAATACAAGACTACCAAAAGAGCAAAAACTATTCTTATTACATCCTCAGTAGGCAAAGAAGGAAAAACAATAATTTCCATTAATCTTTCCACTGTTTTTGCTTTAGGAGGTAAAAAAACAATATTGTTAGGGATGGATTTAAGAAGGCCAAAAATTCATGAGTATTTTCAGCTTAATCATGATGTCGGTCTAGTCAATTATTTAATTCATCAAAAAACAATTCCAGAAATTATAACCAAATCAAAGATTCCTAACCTGGACCTTATTTTGTGCGGTTCTGTTCCAAAAAACCCATCCGAGCTTTTAATGACTAAAGCTTGTGATAAACTCGTTCGACATTTAGAACAAACATATGATTATATTATTATAGATACATCCCCTGTAGGAATTATATCTGATGCTTTAGAATTGTTTAAATATTCAGACGCAATTTGTTATATAATACGTCAAGATTATTCAAAAATAGGAATGATGGATATGATAGACCAAAAATATGTAAACAATGAAGTTTCCAATATTTGTTATATCATTAATGATTTTAATTTTAAAAGTAAATACGGATATGGATATGGTTATGAGTATGCATATGGATATAACGAAAATAAAAAACAAAATACCTTATTTGGAAAAGTAATCAGTTTATAGACCCCAAACAATAGAATCCTATATTATTAGTACTTTTTTCCTTTAATATAAACACTTTCAATGCTGTTGTGACCAAAATTATAGGGTAAAAAATGATAGGATTTTATTGGTTCTGTGATGATGAAATTAGCCAATTTACCTTTTGAAATACTCCCTATTGCATCAGATAAGTTCATCGCATAAGCACCATTTATAGTCGCAGCATTAATTGCTTCTTCTGGAGTCATTTTCATTTTTATACTTGCCAAAGAAATAACAAAGTTCATATTTCCCGATGGTGTAGAACCTGGGTTGTAATCGGAAGCTAAGGCTATAGGTAAATTCGCATCTATAATTTTTCTGGCATTCGTATATGGAATTCCTAAGAAAAAAGAGCATGAAGGTAAAGAAACAGGCATGGTCTT
>CATISV010000150.1 GCA_949541125.1 Flavobacterium sp. SCGC AAA160-P02 | reverse complement strand
CTACATGGTTTGTGAAACCAATAGTTAAAGGAGCATTTCTAGAGCCAGGAGAAATCACAACAGTTTGAATTTCAAATTGATGGCAAGCAGCGATAATAATTTGTGCTAATTCTTTCTTGGGATACATTTAAGATTAAAAAATTGAAAAAAAATTCAAAGTGCAAAGTTAGGGTTTCAAAAGGACATTTATATAAAAAACAAAGTCAGAAAATAGCTAAGAAAATTCTTATCAATATTCTGACTTTACAATTGTATTTGCAATAAATGGTTTTTAGTTACCTTTTTTAAAGTCTGCCAAAAACTTAGCTAATCCAATGTCTGTTAAAGGATGTTTTAGTAATCCACTAATGGCACTCAGGGGTCCAGTCATTACATCTGCTCCTAATTTAGCACAGTCAATAATATGCATCGTATGACGAACTGAGGCTGCCAGAATTTCTGTTTCAAACATATAGTTATCATAAATCTGACGAATCTCAGCGATTAAGTTGAGGCCATCTGTAGAAATATCATCCAAACGACCAATGAATGGAGAAACATAGGTGGCTCCTGCTTTGGCTGCTAATAATGCTTGTCCTGCTGAAAAAACTAAGGTTACATTTGTTTTAATTCCTTTATCAGAAAAATACTTACATGCTTTTACTCCATCAGCAATCATAGGAAGTTTTACAACGATTTGAGGATCTAAGGCAGCCAATGCTTCTCCTTCTCTAACCATTCCCTCAAAATCGGTAGAAATCACCTCTGCTGAGACATCTCCTTCTACTTCTTCGCAAATTGCTTTATAGTGATTGATAATATTGATTTCACCAGTAATTCCTTCTTTTGCCATTAAAGATGGATTGGTTGTTACTCCATCCAAAACACCTAATGCTTGTGCTTCTTTAATTTGCTCTAAATTAGCTGTGTCTATAAAAAATTTCATTTTGATTAATTTAGTTTAGGTTATAGTTGATAATAATTCATTAATAATTTTTCGTAGATCTTACTTGGTAGTATTTTTTTTAAAATTATGGAAAATTTATCCATAAACCCACCTACCCTATAATGTACTTTTGGTTGACTTAAATTGATAATATTATAAATTTGTTGAGCTATCTTAATAGGATTCAAACCACTATCTACATGATCATTCATCAAACTTAAATTGATTTGATATTTTTCTTTGTAAGCAGAATTTTCAAGAACTGGTGTGTAATATCTTCCAGCAGCAATATTCGTGGCAACTTCACCAGGAGCTACTGTTGCAATCTTGATTCCAAATTCTTTTGCTTCCATTCGAATGGCTTCGGTTACCAAATCTAAGGCCCCTTTGGTTGCTGAATAAACCCCTCTGTAGGGCAACCCCATATAACCAGCAATAGAAGTTATATTGATAATGATACCAGATTGTTGTTTTCGCATATGGGGCAGCACTACCTTCATAACATCAATCGCTCCAAATAAATTCGTGTCAAAAACTTTTCTCATTTCATCGGTAGGAGTATCTTCAATTGAACCTGTTATTCCCATTCCTGCATTATTCACTAGAACATCTATTCGTCCTTCTTTATTGATAATATAGTCTACGGCTTTTTCAATAGAGTCTAACTTGGTTACATCTAAAGAAATCAACGAAAAAGAATCATTTTCACTTTTTTTTGGATTTCTTCCTGTTCCATATACAATATAATTTTTGTTCGATAAAAAATCTGCTGTAGATTTTCCAATTCCAGAGGATGCACCAGTGATTAAAACAACGTTAGACATAAAAATTGCTTCCTTTTTATTTACGAAACAAATATCTAAAAAGAAAATGTGAATCATCAACAAATATAGTGCTAGATATTAACAGACTTATGAATACTTAAAAATGATGACAATAATGAATATATATGGATATAGAACAAAAAAAGGCAAGCTATCTACATCACACTGCTACAACCAAGTACTCTTGCTGCGTTCCCGCCCTGGGAGATTCCGAGGGAGCTAGTTGTGTAGGACTTGCCAAGACAAATTTACAACCAATTTTTATCTTAACAAATGAAACTTTGTCATTTTTTAGTGTAACTTTTACTACCAATTCATTACCAATAAATTGCTTTAGGCAATATTTTTATAAAAAATAACCAAACTAATTCTATATTTGTTATTATTAACAAAAATTTAAACCTTATGGAAAATCAAGTATCAAGTAAAAATATCATGTTGAAATATGGAGTATATTTAGCAGTAAGCTCTATTTTGATTAATTTGGTGTTTTACGCAACTGGAACATTACTAACACTTACCTGGGCATTAGGATTGATTGGCATCTTATTAATGGTAGTAGTTCTCGTAATGGGAATTAAAAAATATAGAGAAATAAATGGAGGGCTTCTTTCTTGGGGACAAGCTGTAAAAATTGGTCTTGGTATTACTATGGTTAGTGCTATTATAGCTGTCATTTGGTCTTTAGTTTTTAATTATATTGATCCAACAATAAAAGAACAAGCAATGGAACTTCAAAGACAAACTTGGGAAAACGCTAATATGACTACTGAACAAATTGAAGCGGCTGAAGAAATGACAAAAAGCCTTTCCTCTCCTGCCATTGAGTCTGCGATTCAAATTATAGCATCGGCATTTTTTGGTTTTATAATTTCTGCAATTGGTGGTGCCGTTATGAAAAAATCTGAGGGCGACGAGTACTAGAAATTATTGCAGTGTAAAGAATATGATTAACTTTGCACTATAAATAATCACTTATGGATATATCGGTAGTCATACCTTTATTAAACG
>CATISV010000149.1 GCA_949541125.1 Flavobacterium sp. SCGC AAA160-P02 | reverse complement strand
TTTTTATAAAAAATATAGTGTTTTTCAAAATATAAACTCTTTAAACCTTATTTTGAGGGTTCATCTAGTAAATCAGGACGTATTTGTTGTGTTCTCTCGAAGGCTTTTTCTGAACGCCATTCATCTATTTTGGGGAAATTTCCAGATAATAAAATATTAGGAACCTTCATGCCTTTAAAGTCTGATGGTCTTGTATATATTGGTGGCGATAATAAATTATCTTGAAAGGAATCAGTTAAGGCTGAGGTTTCATCTCCAATAACCCCTGGAATTAAACGAACAATACTGTCTGTTAAAATAGCTGCAGCTAATTCTCCCCCAGTCAAAACATAATCTCCAATAGATATCTCTTTAGTAATATATTTATCACGAACTCTTTGATCAACTCCTTTATAGTGTCCAGCAAGAATTAAAATATTTTTTTTTAAAGAAAGTGCATTGGAGATAGGTTGTGTTAAGGTTTTTGCATCTGGAGTCATATAAATAATTTCATCATATAATCGTTGATTTTTTAGGCCCTCGATACATTTAGAGATTGGTTCGATCATCAAGACCATGCCAGCGCCACCTCCAAAAGGGGTGTCATCTATTTGTCTGTAATTTCCCATTCCATACTCTCTTAAATCATGAATAAAAATTTTAGCGAGTCCTTTTTCTTTTGCTCTTTTTATAATAGAGTGGTTTAAAGGACTTTCTAATACTTCTGGTGTCGCTGAAATAATGTCTATACGCATGATGGTGCAAATGTACAAGAAATGTTGGTTTTAAAACGGATATAATATGGGGTGTTATCTTTTTTTGAAACTACAAAAAATAAAATTTTGAGTCGTGTTAAATGGTGTGTTGTGTATTTCTTCTATACACTTTAGATTTTTGTAACTTTTAGTAAAAATTCTAGACATCTTGTTTTTTGAATACTGAGTAATATTAAGACCACTACATTTTTGTGGTCCATTCATTGAAAAAGTGCCTATAATAAGATGTTTTTTTACACACCTATTTGCGAGAGAGACATAACTTGAAACCTGATCTTGCGAAGTTAAAAAATGAAAAGCAGCACGGTCATGCCAGATATCATAGGTTTTTTCGGGATTAAAATCAATCACATTACTTTCAATCCAAGTAACCATATTTCCTTTTTTACCTAATCGTTTTTTTGCTCTTTCCAAGGCTTTACCAGAAATGTCTAAAACAGTAATATTCGAATATCCTTCTTCGAGTAGAAAATCTACCAAATTACTATCACCACCACCAATATCGATGATACTTGCATCTTTTGAAAGTTGAAAGGAATTGATGAAATCTAGAGAAGTTTTAGGAATTTCTTGAGTCCAGCTAACTTGGTCTGGTTTTTTGGTCTTATAAACAGTTTCCCAATGTTGTTTTGTGTCAAAAATCATAGAGTATTAATTCATTTGTTGAAAATATAGATTTTTTGGATTGATACGACCAACAAAATTACATAAACTTCTTAGTATATTTACACAAACCTATCTCTATGCGAAAAATAGTTTTTTTTATCTTTTTTTTGGGAATCATTTCTTGCACGAAAGAATTTCCATCAAAAGAATTGTCCTCGATTAAAATAGCGAGGGACACCTATGGGGTTCCTCATATTATAGCTAAGACAGATGCCGAAGTTGCCTATGGATTAGCCTGGGCTCAATGTGAAGATGATTTTATTACGATGCAAGAACTAATGGCAGCTTGTAAAGGTTTGTTAGGAGAAATTAAAGGTCAAGAGGGCATAACAGCCGATTTTGGAATCAAATTCATGGGCTTAAAAGAAATTGCTGAAGAAAAATACACCAACGATGTTACAGGAGATTTTAAGAGCTATTTAGAGAGTTTTGTTGATGCCGTTAATAATTATGCCAAATTACATCCAGAAAAAGTAATTCTTGATGATCTTTTTCCTTTACAAGGTGTAGATATTATCACTGGGTATTTATTAGGAAACATGGAGGTTTCTCATGCTGGTCAGGATTTGGTAAAAATTTTGGAGGGTACTATTATTGAAGATTTAGCATCAGATGTCCCGAAAGGTTCAAATGCCTTTGCTTTTTCTAAAAATAAAACAAAAGATGGAAAAACATATCTGGCAATCAATTCTCATCAGCCTCTCGAGGGATGGTATTCTTGGTATGAAGCCCATCTAATTTCAGAGGAAGGACTCAATATTTTAGGAGGAACCTTTGCGGGAGGTATTTGTATTTTTCATGGAGCCAATCAATATTTGGGTTGGTCTCATACTGTAAATCATGCAGATTTTTCAGATGTATATCAATTAGAAATGCATCCAACCAATGAAAATCTTTACAAATTTGATGATCAATGGTTAGCCCTTGAAGAGAAAAAATATACTTCTTGGTTAAAAATTATAGGCCCCATTAAAATACCAATTACCAGAACTATCTTCAAAAGTAACTATGGACCAACATTTAAAACAGAAAAAGGGGTTTTTGCTTGGAGATTTATGGTAGGTAAGAGTATAAAAATGGCTGAACAATGGTATAGAATGAACAAGGCTAGAAATTTTAAAGAGTTTAAAAACGCCCTAAAAATGAGAGGAATCACTTCCTTAAATATTGTATATGCGGATAGAGAGGACACGATTTATTATATAAGCAATGGTCGTTTTCCTTATAGGAATCCTAAATATGATTGGAGTAAAGTGGTACCAGGAAACAACTCTGAAACTTTGTGGGATGATACGATAATCCCTTTAGATAGTTTACCTCAAGTTTTAAATCCCTCAAGTGGTTTTGTCTTTAATACAAATAATACTCCATTTTCGTCATCTGATGACAAGAACAATCCCAAAGAAACAAGGTTGAATCAAATTATGGGATATCAAGGTATTGGCCTAGAAAATAATCGAAGCTCTAGATTTTTAGAGTTAATTTCTCAATATGATTCCATTTCATATAGTGATTTTAAAACGATAAAATATGATTATCAGTACCCTTCTAAATTGATAACACCAAAAGCTGTAAATTTAGAAATGATGATGCATTTGGACGAAAATAAATATCCTAAAATTTCAGATG
>CATISV010000148.1 GCA_949541125.1 Flavobacterium sp. SCGC AAA160-P02 | reverse complement strand
TTGCTTTATCGACAGTATCTTTAGTTCGTGGACCAAACTGACCTCTCATGTCACTATCCTCAGGTACTTTTGCGTCAAGTGCTGGTTCAGGAGCTGGTATACATGTTCCATCCGCTCTACCAACGATCACATGTTTTAATGGATCCCATTCATTCCAGCTATTAACAATAGTTTTATTATCAGTCATTAGGATTAAATTTTTATAATATTATGCTCTGGGCCGAAAGGAAATTTTGTAATATTCTCTGCACCATCTTTACCAATAACCAATATGTCATGCTCTCTATATCCCCCTGCTCCAGGATTTCCCTCAGGAATCATAATCATTGGCTCCATGGAGACCACCATATTTTCTTCAAGAACAGTATCAATGTCCTCTCTAAGTTCTAACCCTGCTTCTCTTCCATAAAAATGTGAAAGCACTCCAAAGGAATGCCCATAACCAAACGTTCGATATTGCAAATATCCTAGTTCAGCAAATAATTCATTTAGTTCATGACAGATATCAGAACATTTAACACCTGGTTTAATTAATTCTAAACCCCTTTTATGAACTTTAACATTTGCCTCCCACGCTTTTAGACTTTCATCATCAGCATGATCTAAAAATAATGTTCTCTCTAGTGCTGTGTAATAACCAGAAATCATTGGAAACGTATTTAGGGATAAAATATCTCCTTTAATAAGTTGTCTATTCGTTTTTGGATTATGAGCTCCGTCTGTATTAATACCTGATTGAAACCAGACCCAAGTATCCATATATTCAGCACCAGGATAAGTTTTTACAATTTCACGTTCCATTCTATCCCGTCCAGCTATTGCAATTTCGATTTCTGTATTTCCTTCTTTAATATTTTTAACAATTTCTTCACCTCCAAGATCGGCAATTCTTGCACCATTTTTAATAATTTCAATTTCCTCATTAGATTTAATCATTCTCAGTTGCATTAAATCTTTTGAAACATCGCTAAAAACGGAAAAAGCGAAGATAGAACCAATTTTTTCTCTCATCTCTAAAGTGACATGATCATTTTCAAGGCCAATATTTTTTGGAGGATCGTCTCGACCAATAATTGAAACAATTGCTCTTAAAAAGTTATCTCTTTTCCAATCAGTATAAATGACATTATCACAATGGGATCTTCTCCAAGGTTGGCTAGCGTCAATATTTGCTGAAATCGTTGAGATTTTATTTTTTGTGACCACACATCCATAAGGTCTTCCAAATGAACAATAAATAAACCCTGTGTAATAAGCAATGTTATGCATTGAGGTTAAAATAACCATATCCAAGTTATTTTTATCCATTACTGTTCTTAAATTATTTACTCTTCGATCGTATTCTGATTTTGTAAAAGGAAGTTTTACCTTCTCTCCATTTTTTAAAGTAAAAAAATCTGGTCTTTCCATTTAATTTAAACCTATGTATCTTTTGTTCCATCTCATTACCAAGCTGTAATAAGTAAGAGAAACAAATAGAAAAAAACCACCTATAATCGTATTCGTTGTTGGTATTTCATTGATACCAAATAAAGGTAACCAAACCCAAAAGATACCTCCTATAACTTCCGTAAGAGATAGCAAAGTAAGTTCTGCAGCTGGAATAGCTTTAGATCCTATTGAATATAAAATTAGACCTAAGCAAACTAAAGTTCCGTGAAGAGAAAACAATGAACTGTTATAGCTTGAGGAAAAGAAAACTAAATCTTTTTGTAAAATAACTATTGATGCAAATATAAAGCAGAAAAAACCAGCGAATGCTGTTGTTGTGAATTTTGGAGTTTCTTTACGCCATCTTAATGTTACAGAAAATACAGAAAAGCCTATTGAAGAAGTGATACCAAACACAAAACCTACAAAAGAAGTTTCGGTATTATTTCCTACCGCCATGATAGCAATACCAACTGTTGCAATGACAATTGATATCCAAACATTAAGAGAAATTTTTTCTTGTAAAAATAAAAAAGCAAGTAAAGCGGTAAAAAAAGGCATAGCTGCAAGACACAATAAAGTAATTGCAGCACTTGTGTTCGTAATTGAAAACATAAATGAAATCATTGCAACCCCAAGCCCCGATCCACCTAAAAGACCTGATAAACCCATCTTAAAATAGTTTTTGTAAAAATTTTTTCCTTCTTCAAAAAATAAATAAAGATTTAATAGGATAAATATTGTTAAACCCCGACCAAAAATATACTGCCAAGGTATTAAATGTGGTTCATCCATATATCTAACCACTAACGGTCCAAACGACCAAATAAGCCCAGCAAATAATACAACTGGAACTGCTATTTTTGGATTTTTAAGTTGAAACATATTGAGATATTTAATTCTAAATAGATTTAACTACAACAAAAATGACAAACGTTACAACAAGGTACTATTTGATTGGTTGGGGAAAAAGCAATCAACAATTTCACCCTTTTTAAAGTTTGATTTACCTGACGGTAATAAGGCCCAGATATTAGATTTTACAAACGATTTAATTCTAAACGACTCTTGACCTTGAAGAACCTCAACTTCTATTTTTCCATTTTTAGTTGTGTTTAACTTACTCTTTGCAAACCTTGTAAAATTTTTCTTCTTGGTAAAATTGCTTTTCAAAACAGCTTTAAAAGGTTTTTCCTCATTCAGTCCGAAAATATATTGGATATAGGGATAGACAAAAAATCTAAAACAGGCAGCTGAAGACATTGGATTACCCGGCAAACCAAAAATTGCTTTTTGTTTTCCCCTAATTTTTGCAAACAGTATTGGTTTTCCAGGTCTTATTGCAACACTTTTAAAATAATTAGATAGTTGAAATGACTTAATAACACTTGGAACAAAATCAAATTTACCTGCTGAAACAGCCCCTGAAGTAATAATAATATCAGTATTAGATTTTAACATCTTAGTTAATTTAGATTTAAAAAGTTTTTCA
>CATISV010000147.1 GCA_949541125.1 Flavobacterium sp. SCGC AAA160-P02 | reverse complement strand
GAGGAGATTTATAATCAGTTTTTATACCACCCTAATGATATAAATATCGATATTGAAAATATCCCTCAAGTGTTTTCAAGTTTTCGAAAAAAACTTGAAAAGTATGTTAATATTCGTCCAGAAATTTCTTTTCAAAAGTTTGACATCACAAATCTTATTGATGAAAAAACCCCTATTCCATCATTATCAGAGTTAGGGTTTGAAAAAATATGTCAAAATAAGAATACTGCATTTCCTTTCAAAGGAGGAGAAATAGCAGGCTTAAATAGACTAACAAATTATTTTTTCAACACAAAAAAATTAGGGTTTTACAAAAAAACAAGAAATGGTTTAGTAGGTGTAGATTATAGTTCTAAGTTTTCGCCTTGGTTAGCCAATGGAAGCCTTTCTGCAAGAAAAATATATTGGAATGTCAAAAAATTTGAACAAGAACATTATAAAAATCAATCCACCTATTGGCTGATTTTTGAACTTATTTGGAGAGACTATTTTAAATACATTTCAATGAAACACGGGAATAATATTTTTAAAATAGAGGGCATTTTAAAAATCATTTATGAATGGAAAAACTCTGAATCTTTAGTTCAACAATGGATAAACGGTGAAACCCCTGACAGTTTTGTAAATGCCAATATGATTGAACTAAAAAAAACTGGGTGGATGAGCAATCGAGGAAGACAAAACGTAGCATCTTATTTTGCAAAAGAATTAAAACTCGATTGGAGAATTGGGGCTGCCTATTTTGAATCATTGCTACTGGATTACGATGTTCATAGCAACTATGGAAATTGGATGTATGTATCGGGTGTTGGAAATGACCCAAGAAATAGAACCTTTAATACGCAATTACAAGCAGAACGATATGATGAAAATCATAGGTTTAGAAAACTTTGGTTGCAACAAAGTTTATTTTAGATGATGAAAAAGGCGATCCTTATTTTTCCAAATCAACTCTTTAAACAATCTCCTTTACTGGATGTAAATTGTGAAATTTATCTTGTTGAAGAATATCTATTTTTCAATCAATACAAATTCCATAAACAAAAAATTGCTTTTCACAGAGCTACAATGAAAGCATATCAAAACTACTTAGAGGGATTGAGTAAAAATGTACATTATATAGATGCCATATCTGAACTTTGTGATGTAAGGGTGCTAATTCCAAAACTTATTGAAAAAGGTCTTGAATATCTTTTTATCATTGACCCCAATGATAATTGGCTTCACAAACATATCAACAATACCACAAAAGATATTGAAGTTACTTGCTATCAAAGCCCCCTTTTCATCAATACAACCGATGAGCTTCACTCTTTTTTCAAGCCTTCTAAAAAGAAATTTTTTCAAACCACTTTTTATAAAAATCAAAGGCTTGAGAGAAATATTTTAATGATTAATGGTAAGCCAAAAGGTGGAAAATTAACCTATGATTCTGATAACAGAAAAAAATATCCAAAAAATAAAATACCCCCTAATATTAATTTTCCAGAAAAAACAATATATCATAAAGAAGCTGAAGACTACGTCAATAATCATTTTACATCTAATTATGGCCAACTAAATGATAGTATTTGTTATCCATTAGATTTTAAATCCTCTCAAAAATGGTTAGAACAATTTTTAGAAACTCGATTTTATGAATTTGGTATTTATGAGGACTCCATTGTTAAAGAAGAAAACTTTTTACATCATAGTTTATTATCACCTCTAATTAATGTGGGACTATTGAATCCTATGGATGTTATTCAGCAGGCATTAGAGTATGCTGAAAACAACAATATTCCAATCAACTCTACAGAAGGATTTACTCGTCAAATTCTTGGTTGGCGAGAATTTATTAGAGGAGTTTACAATGTTAAAGGTTCAGAGGAGCGCACTAAAAACTTTTGGAATTTCTCAAGAGAAATACCAGCTTCCTTTTACTCAGGAACTACGGGTATATCTCCTATAGATGATGTCATAAAAAAAGTTCTCAACACAGGATATGCACATCATATAGAACGTCTTATGATTCTTGGAAATTTTATGGTTTTGTGTGAGTTCAATCCAAATGCTGTTTACAAGTGGTTCATGGAATTATTTATCGATGCTTACGACTGGGTTATGGTTCCTAATGTTTACGGTATGAGTTTATTTGCAGATGGAGGATTAATGTCAACAAAACCTTATATAAGTAGCAGTAATTATATCATGAAAATGAGCAATTACTCGAAGGGAGAATGGCAACCTATTTGGGATGGTTTATTCTGGACATTCATGGATAAGCATCGTACATTTTTTTTAAACAATCCAAGATTAGGAATGCTTATAAGAACTTTTGATAAAATGACCCAAATCACAAAAGAAAAACATTTCAAAAATGCTGAAGAATTTTTAAAAAAATTGTCATGATTAAAAATAAAGAAGAAATAGTAGTTGTTTGGTTTAAACGTGATTTACGATTGCATGATAATGAAGCTATTTTTAAAGCTATTAGTTCGGGGAAACGTGTATTACTGGTATATATATTTGAAAATATTCTTCTAAATGACCCTAATTACTCTGAACGACACTGGAATTTTGTTAAGGAATCCCTTTGTGATATAAATTCAGTTCTTAAACAATACAATTCTAAGGTATTAATTGTCAACTCCGATATCATAAATATTATCAATAACTTGTTACAACATTATCATATCAAAGAAATATTTTCTCACCAAGAAACTGGAATATTGATAACTTACGAACGTGATAAGTCTTTCAAGAGATTTTGTAGAAATAATCAAATATCTTGGCATGAAAACATTAATAACGGTGTTCAACGTGGAATAAAAAATAGAAATAATTGGATAAAACATTGGAATGACTACATGAGACAAAATCAACTAAAATTCACTCCAAATGAAAACCAATTATTAACCATTGACGATATCGAAATCATAGAACAGTTTGTTCAAAAAACAGATTTAAATACACCCAAAGATAAACCATTTCAAAAAGGGGGTACCTCAACAGGATGGAGATATGCGAATACATTTTTTGAAGTGAGACACAAAGATTATATGTACAATATTTCTAAACCT
>CATISV010000146.1 GCA_949541125.1 Flavobacterium sp. SCGC AAA160-P02 | reverse complement strand
GCCATTTCAAATGCATTTAATTCAGGAAATAATGCTAGTTCATATCCAGATACTGACCTTGCAAACCAACTTAAAACGGTAGCCCGTTTAATTAGTGGAGGTTTAGAATCTAAGGTTTATATTGTAAGAATTAGCGGTTTTGATACACACAATAATCAGAACGATGGAGCTAATTCGGTAGAGGGAACACATAACGATCTTCTAACTGAAGTTTCAGGAGCAATTGATGCATTTTTCAATGACTTAGATTCACAAACACTCTCCGATGATGTTGTTGGATTAACATTCTCTGAATTTGGAAGAAAAGCCAAAGAGAATGGTAATTTTGGAACAGACCATGGTGAAATAGCCCCTATGTTTGTTTTTGGAAAACCTGTTAATGGAGGCGTTTCTGGGAACAATGTTGATTTAAGCGAAGCTACATCAGATAATAATTTTCAAATAGAAACTGTTCAATTTGATTATCGACAAACTTTTGGAACTATTTTGCAAAATTTCTTAGGAGCCGATGATACTGTGATTGACAATGCTTTTTTCAACTTTACAACCAATCAAAGTTTTACAAATTCAAAAATTAATGACCTTATAAAAAATTCATTCTCCGTTGATGAAGACTGCTACAGTCAAACTCTTGCGCTTGACGAATTTAACTCTCAAGACCTTTATAAGGAATGGTTTGTTTTTCCGAACCCGGTAAGAGATCTTTTAAAAGTTCACTCTGCTGAAGAGCATACAACTGTCAATTATAGAATATTTAACAACAGATCTCAAATAGTACTCCAAGGAACTCATAATGTAATAAACGGAAAACTAGAGATTAACACTGTTCATATTGCATCTGGAGTTTACTTTCTCCAAATTTTTTCAAATGGTAACACTGAAACTCATAAAATTATAAAGCTATAATCCAATCATGTAAAACAAAATTACTTCCACTTAATGCTACAACCTATACTCGGTTTTTGAACTTTTTTATAAATTCTGTTACTAAGCATTGTTTCCAGGACTTCCCTAATGTCTTTACCTGTAACCAAAATACCATTTTCTGGTCTAGAATCATCTAATTGTCCATGATAAATAGATCTTAGATCTTTATCAAATACATAAAAATCTGGAGTACAAGCTGCATTATATGCTTTAGCTACTTCCTGAGTCTCATCAAACAAATAAGGAAATGGATAGAGTTCCTTATCAGCTTGATCTTTCATTTTTTCTGGGCTGTCCATTGGATACTTATCAATATCATTACTACTAATTGCAATAAAACCAACACCTCTCAGTGAATAATCATTGGCCAACTGAACTAATTGTTTATTTATATGAAGTACAAAAGGACAGTGATTACATATAAAGAAAATAATTGTAGCTTTATCTCCCTTCAGTTGCTGTAAAGACAGTTTTTTTTCTGAGACTGTATCTAATAATATAAAATCCGGAGCAATGGTTCCTTTTTCAAAACTTTTGGAGGGTGTTAAAGCCATTTTGTATGAATTATTTATTTGTACTAAAGTATCAATTTTAAAAGTGATATAAATCTACTTATTATCAATTAACCACTATTTTTTCTTAAACTTCATGGGGAGATGTACTACTTTTTTAGTCTCAAAAAAATCCTCCGTAAAATAATCTGACAACTTGTAAATGCTTGAAGAAGTATATTTTTTTAATTCTTCGGATAAGTCACCTCCTTTTAAATATAAAATTCCATTTTTTAACCCGTGATGTTGTTTTGTACTAACCTTGCCTCTTGTCCAGCGAACAAAAGTCTCCATTTGTGCTACGGCTCTACTAACAATAAAATCATAGGTGTCTTTAATGTCTTCTACCCTACCATGAGTTGTTCGTATATTGTTTAAGCTTAATCCTTCAGAGACTTCATTAACTACTTTAATTTTTTTTCCAATACTATCTACCAAATGAAACTGAGTTTCTGGAAATAAAATGGCTAATGGAATGCCTGGAAATCCTCCACCAGTTCCCACATCCATTATTTTGGAAGATGGCTTAAACTGAATCACTTTTGCAATCCCTAAAGAATGTAATACATGTCTTAGATACAGCTCATCAATATCTTTTCTGGAAACGACATTAATTTTCAAATTCCAATCTTCATATAAATTATGTAACTTAGAGAATTGTATGATTTGAAGTTCACTAAGGTTAGGAAAATATTTAAGAAGTAAATCCATTACTATAATAAAAGACAAAAGTAACCAATCATTGCAACAATTAGAAGAAAAAAAATCGTTCCTATTCATATCAAAGACTTAAAACCTTATTTTTGTTATTCACATTACACAAAATAAATGAAAACAATACATTTTTCCAGGAGAGATAAAGCAAAGTTTTTTAGAACCTTGAATAAAAGAGTAAACCACTATTTCAAAGAAAATAAGATTAAACGTACAGGGAATTGGAAACTATATTTCAAAGCCATTATCATGTTTACTGTTTTCCTCGTTCCATTTATTTTAATCTTAACTCTAGATATGCCTCAATGGTTAATGTTTATTCTGACTGCAATTACTGGTGTTGGAATGGCAGGTGTTGGAATGAATGTAATGCATGATAGTAACCATGAATCTTTTTCGAGTAAAAAATGGGTGAATAAATTAATGGGAAGTAGCATATACATCCTTGCAGGAAATGTGTATAATTGGAAAGTTCAACATAATATTTTACACCATACATTTACCAATATAAAAGACCATGATGAAGATATT
>CATISV010000145.1 GCA_949541125.1 Flavobacterium sp. SCGC AAA160-P02 | reverse complement strand
TACACCCCATCAAAACCACCTACAATTAATCTTTTTAGGTATAATTCATTAGCAATTCTCATATACAAAGGAATGTCTAAAGAATTATGATGAGTTGTAAAAGGTCTTGCTGCGGCACCTCCAGGAATAGGTTGTAAAATAGGTGTTTCTACTTCAAAATAACCCGCCTCATTAAAAAAGGTTCGCATGGCATTGAAAAGTTTTGTTCTTTTAACAAAAACTTCCTTTACATGTGGGTTTACAACTAAATCCGCATAACGTTGTCTATAACGTAACTCAGGGTCATTAAATTCATCATAGGTTTTTCCGTCAGCATCTGTTTTTGGTAATGGTAAAGGTTTTAAAGCTTTACTTAATAAGGTGAAATTTTTAACCATAATAGTTTTTTCACCGACTTTAGTTGTAAATAATTCACCTTCAATTCCGATAAAGTCTCCAATGTCTAATAGTTTTTTATAGACTTCGTTGTATAAAGTTTTATCCTCTCCTGTACAGATTTCATCTCTGTTAAAATAAACTTGAATTCTTCCTTCTGAATCTTGCAATTCAGCAAAAGAAGCTTTTCCTTGGATACGACGAGACATTAATCTCCCTGCGACGACTACTTTTTTACCCTCTTCAAATTGTTCTTTAATCAGTGTTGAACTACTGTCTGCTGCAAATAAATCTGCAGGATAAGGATTGATTCCTATTTCACGTAATCTTAGTAGTTTTTCTCTACGTACAACTTCTTGTTCTGATAATTGCATTTTGGATTTTTTATCGAAAAAATGATTTTAAGCCACAAAGATAGTCATTTGCTAAAAAGAATGTTAAGGTTAAAAAAGAAAAAAAATTGCTAGAAATTTAAAAAACAAGTACATTTGTGTGCAGTTTATTTATAAATTGTAACTGTTGTGTTGTTTTGGCACTTTTTGAAAAAAGTGTCTTGGTTTTGTGAACCAATGGAAAGCTTCCCTTAAACGGGTTGCTTTTTTTTGCTTTTAAAAAAAAGTAGATTTATACTCCCAAAAAGTTGAGATAAATAGACCCGCATAGATAATACTTACTATAAATTTGATTCCAGTAGAGAATAAAAACCCTAAAAAAGCACCAAAAGCGGCGTTGATTGCTCTTGAAGAATTGTTGCCATCATTTATTAATTCACCTATTAAAGCCCCTATAAATGGACCGATAATTATTCCAAAAGGACCAAAGAAAATAAGACCAACAATTAATCCTATTGTTGTTCCAAAGATTCCATACTTGCTTCCTCCAAATTTTTTTGTCCCTAAAGCTGGAATGATATAATCTAGTAGATAGATTACAATTGCAACAGCCAAAGTAATTCCAATAAAAATCCAATCAAATGGTACCGACTCAGTGAGTTGTATCAATAATAACCCAACCCAACTTGTTATGGGACCTGGTAAAACAGGTAGAAAGGATCCTATGATTCCAAGAATAATAAACAATATTCCTAATAAAAGGATTAAAACATCCATTGAGTCTTAATTGTTGTTGTATATATGACGATTTTTTGTGTTTTTTGTTACAAATATTATATCCATTTAGTTACTTTTTTTAATAATAATGATTAGTCAAAATCCATTAGCTATAGATATTTTCAAGCTCATTTTTTAACTGGCGTTTGATTATTAAAAATTGTAATAGGTTCTTTTAGCACAGAACATAAAGTATTTAAAGTCATTATAATTGCGTAATTTCACCCTAAATTTATTTTATCATCAGTGCGTTATTTTTTTTATATAGGTATAGTGCTTTCTTTTACTTCTTGTGATTATTTTTCATTTGAAAAAAATGAGAATTTAGATAAAATTGATATGGATATAGATTTTACTTCAGTAGATTTTTCTCCTTCATTTAAAGTATGTGATACACTCATTGATAAATCTAAAAAGACTAATTGTTTTAGAAAAACGATGCGTCAAGAAATATATAAAAGTTTAGAAAAACATTCTATAAAGCTTAAACATCCTATTGATGAAACGATTGAAGTAGTTATTACAATTCAATCTAACAAAGAAGTAAAATTATCAGCCATAAAAGTTTCAGATAGTTTATTAAGAGAAATCCCAAGGCTTCAGGAAATGATTGAAAAAAGTATTGAAGCTTTGCCAGATATCTATCCTGCTATTAAAAGAGGTATTCCGGTCACAACAGCCTATACATTGCCGATAAAAATTAAATTGGAAAATTAGTTCAGCATTTTCCATAGTTGATCTTTTAATTCTTTAAGACCAATTTGCGCTAATGAAGAAATAAAAAGGTACTTCACATTAGTAGGAATCTCTTTTTTAATTTCTTCTTTCAACTCCTCATCTAACATATCGGATTTAGAGATGGCTAATAAACGTTGTTTGTCTAATAATTCTGGATTATGTTTTTTTAGTTCATTTAATAAAACATCATATTCTTTTTGAATATTATCACTATCAGCAGCAATTAAAAAAAGGAGCGTAGAGTTGCGTTCTATATGTCTTAAAAAACGATGTCCTAAGCCTTTACCTTCTGCTGCTCCTTCTATAATTCCTGGGATATCTGCAACGACGAAACTCTTATAATTTCTGTAGTTTACAATTCCTAAATTAGGTTTTAGAGTGGTAAAAGCATAATCAGCAATTTTTGGTTTTGCAGCAGTAATTACAGAAAGTAAAGTTGATTTCCCAGCATTTGGGAAACCAACCAAACCAACATCTGCTAAGATTTTTAATTCTATTTGATACCAGCCTTCTAGGCCGTCTACTCCTGGTTGTGCGTAGCGCGGAGTTTGGTTTGTAGAGGATTTAAAATGCCAATTTCCACGGCCTCCCATACCACCTTCCAATAAAATTTTTTCCTGCTTGTTTTCAGTAATTTCAAAAACAACCTTATTAGTATTACTATCACGTATAATGGTACCTAAAGGAACATCTATGTAAATATCGTTTCCATTTTTACCTGTACTTCTACTCTTGCTTCCGTCACCGCCCTGTTCAGCTCTAAAATGCTTTTTAAACTTAAGGTGAAATAAAGTCCACATATCTTTATTACCACGAATAATTATATGACCTCCTCGACCACCATCTCCACCGTCTGGTCCTCCTTTTGCAATGTATTTTTCTCTGTGAAGATGAGCAGAGCCACTACCTCCCTTTCCGGAGGATGCATATATTTTTATATAATCAACAAAATTTCCCTCAGTCATAATTTATTGTTTATACATTGATTTTATTGTCTGTAAAAATGATTGAATTTTACAATGTATTAAAAACGTCAACTAATCGCTCGGTGATTTCTTCAATTGACCCCTCACCGTAAACTCCATGATAGCATCCTTTTTCGGTGTAATATTCTTTTAATATAGCTGTTTTTGTATTGTATTCATTAAAGCGATTTCTGATTTTTCCTTCATCAGTGTCATCAGTTCTTCCACTTGTTTTTCCTCTTTCTAATAAGCGTTTAACCAATACATCTTCAGAAACTTCTAAGGCAACCATTCCGTTAATTTTCATCCCTTTCAATGTTAAAAACTCATCTAGAGCTTCTGCTTGTGATTGAGTTCTTGGAAATCCATCAAAAATAAAACCATTTGTATTACTGTTTTTTTCAACTTCTGCTTTTAGCATATTGATGGTTACTTGGTCTGGAACTAAATCTCCTTGATCCATATATTTTTTGGCTAACAATCCTAACACTGTTTTGTTTTTTATATTAAATCTAAAAACGTCTCCAGTAGAAATGTGAACCAGGTTGTATTTTTCTTTTAAAATAATTGCCTGTGTTCCTTTTCCGGCACCAGGAGGTCCAAATAATACAATATTTTTCATTTTATGTCTGTTGTTAATTGATATATAGCGGGTAAATTTCTTCCTAATCCATTGTAATCTAATCCATACCCCACAATAAATTTATCGTCAATGTTTTTCCCAATATAATCTATTGGTAATTCTTTTTTATACACATCGGGTTTAAAAAACAATGTAGCTATTTTTAATTGTTTTACCTTTTTCTCTTTAAAGAAATCGTAAATTTTATGAAGGGTTGTTCCAGTGTCAATAATGTCCTCTAAAATGATTACAGTTCTTCCAGTTACATCTTCATTAATGCCAATTAACTCATTTACTGTGTAGGAAGATGTAGTCCCCTTATATGAGCTTAGTTTTACAAAAGAGATCTCACAATTGTGTTTGTATTTTCTTATAAAATCTGCCGCAAATAGAAAAGAACCATTTAAAACCCCAATAAATAATGGAATTTCATTTTCATCTATATCTAAACTTATTTTATGAACTAAGGAAGATACTATAGTAGAAATTTCTTCTTCTGTAATATAAGGGGTAAAATATAGATTTTGTAATTTAATCTTGCTCATCATACAAAGGTACTGTACTCATTGTAAAAAATAATAACCGTTTTGAGATACTGAACTAAAAATCAGTGCAAACAAAACGGTTATTATCTATATTTTAAAAATTACTTTTTGTTAACTTCTTTTTTGTTAGAAGTATCAAACATGATAGGTGTAGCAACGAACAATGATGAATATGTTCCTACGATAACACCAATGATTAAAGCAAACATAAACCCTCTAATAGAATCTCCACCGAATAAGAAGATGGCCAACATTACTAATAATGTGGTTAATGAGGTGTTAATTGTTCTTCCTAGTGTGCTACTTAATGCTTTATCTACTACTTCAGTATATCTCCATTTGGTATGTATACCAGTGAACTCTCTAATTCTATCAAAAATAACCACTGTGTCATTTAAAGAATATCCAACAACTGTTAAAATTGCTGCGATAAATGATTGTCCTATTTCCATGTCAAAAGGCATGAATTTATATAAAATTGAGAAAATTCCAAGAACAATAAGAACATCATGGAATACGGCAACCACAGCACCGAAACTAAAAGATATTTTTCTAAATCTAAGTAATATGTAAAGAAATACAATTAGTAAAGAACCAAAGACAGCATAGATGGCAGAAGTTTTAATATCATCTGCAATAGTGGGCTCAACTTTTATATAACTCATAATAGCATTATTACCGTCTTTTTCAAAACCGGGCTTAAAATCTTCATAGCTTGTTCCTTCAGCTAGGTACTGATTCAAACCAGTAAATAATGCTTTTTGTACTTCCTCATCAACTTCACTACCTTCCTCATCAATTTTGTAGACTGTTGTTATTTTTAATTGAGAATCTGATCCATAGGTTTTTACTTCTGGAGCGCTTTCAAAAACATTTTTCAAAGAGCCAGCAACTTCTGTTGCATTCATTGATTGATCAAAACGGACAACATAAGAACGACCTCCTTTAAAATCGACTCCTTGTTTTAAACCAATGCTAGCAATTGATGCAATACCTCCTAGAATAATTGCTCCTGAGATGACATATGCAATCTTTCTTTTACGTAAAAATTCAATGTTAATATTTTGGAACCAACCTTTAGACAGGGTAGTATTAAATGTTAAATTTTTCCCTTTTTCTGTTGCTCCATCAATCAATAAACGAGTAATAAATACCGCGGTAAATAACGAAGTAAGAATACCGATAATTAATGTTAAAGCAAACCCTTTAATAGGGCCAGTTCCAAAAACATATAAAATAATTCCAGTTAATAAACTGGTGATATTTGCGTCTATAATAGCAGATAAAGCCCCTTTAACACTAAAGCCTTCTTCAATGGATTGTTTTAAGCCTTTCTTTTTAGAAAGACCTTCTTTAATTCTCTCAAAAATAATTACGTTAGCATCAACAGACATACCAATGGTTAAAATAATACCTGCGATACCAGGTAAAGTTAACACAGCATTAAAAGAGGCTAAAATTCCAAAAATGAATAAAATGTTTACCAACAAAGCAATATTTGCATATATTCCCGCTCTACCATAGTATACAATCATCCAAATTAATACTAATAAGATCGCTAAAATAAAAGATTGCGTAGATTGTTCAATGGATTCTTTTCCCAAAGAAGGACCTACAACCTCTGCTTGAATAATTCTTGCTGCGGCTGGTAATTTACCCGCTTTTAAAACGGTTGCTATATCTTGTGCCTCTTCTACGGTCATACTTCCACCAGAAATAGATGTTCTTCCACCAGAAATTGCCTGTTTTACAGAAGGAGCGGTATATACATAATCATCCAGAACAACAGCTACAAATCCTCCAACATTGTCTCCAGTTAATTTTTCCCATAACCTAGAACCTCTTCCGTTCATAGCCATGCTTACCTCTGGATTATTTAACTGATCAAAAACTTGAGCAGCATCCGTAATTACATCCCCTTGGATTGGAGCAGCATCATTTCTATTTGATTTGATGGCATATAAAGCAATTATATCCGAACCATCAGAACTAAGGGTTGATTTATAATCCCATAAAAACTTTACATTTCTTAATTCATTAGGACGTTTATTCAACACATTTCTATCCAGCAATAGTTTATTAACCATAGCAGTATCACCAACTTTTGCCAAGGCAACCATTGAACTTAGTTGTTGTTCTGATCGAGCCTCATTGATACTTAAATAGGTAAATAAATCTTTTTGTTTGATTTCCGTAGAGTCAATAGCTTCATCTAAAATACTTTGTATATCATTAGACTCAGTTATATCTCTCTCTTTCTCTGGAGAATCGTCTTTTAAGATGTCTGCAACAACAGCATTTACTGAGTATAAATAATTTTGAACCTCAGCATTAGAAAAAACTTCCCAAAACTGTAATTCAGCCTTACTTGTCACTAATTTAGTAACTCTTTCAATGTCTTTTGCACCAGGTAATTCAATTTGAATTCTTCCAGAGTTTCCTATACGTTGAATATTAGGTTGGGTAACACCAAATTTATCAATTCTACTTCGCAATACTTCAAATGCAGTATTTATAGAGCTATTAATTTCTTTTTGCAATTCTTCTTTTACTTCATCAGTTGTTTTATTGAAGTTTATTTTTTCACGAAGAGCTTTAGTTCCAAAGATTTCAGGATCACTTAGTTTAATTCCACTATTTCCAGTAGCAATTTCAAATTCTGTAAAAAATAAATCTAAATAATTGTCATTATCATTTTTCTGAGCTTCATCGGCTGCTTTTAAAGCCTGTCTAAAAACCAAACTCTTAGAATCGTTTGATAGTGAAATTAACACTTCCTTGACAGATACTTGAAGAATGGCATTGATACCTCCTTTTAAGTCAAGACCCAAGTTCATTTCTTTGTTCTTGATGTCATTGTAGGTAAATTGAGATATTCCCAAGTTGATTGCTTCTAGGTTATTTACACTATCAAGATATTTCTTTTCTAATTTTGCTAATTCTCTTCCATTATCTAAACCTCCCCTAGATTTCGCATATTCCTTAGCTTCATTCTCAACCTTATTGGTAAAGAATGAAAAAGACAATTGGTATAAACTAACCAATCCGAAAAGAATTGCAAATAATCTTATAAGTCCTTTGTTTTGCATCTTTGTTTAATTTTAGTCGTCTTCTTTTTAAAACGTGCAAATATAATATTTACAAAAAGATTAGCCTAATGAAATTATGTATATTTGCTTGCTTTTCAGGAGATACAAGGTACATATAAAAAAAACTAAAACGCAAATGACGAATCAGCCATCCGACATAGAAATTGCACAATCGAAGAATCTCGATCACATTACGAATATTGCTAAAAAATTAAATGTAGGTGATGTTGATATTGAAATGTATGGAAAATATAAAGCAAAACTTCCACTGCACCTTATTGATGATGTAAGAGTATCTGAAAACAACCTGGTATTGGTTACCGCTATGACTCCAACTCCATTAGGGGAAGGTAAAACGACCGTTTCTATTGGATTATCCGAAGGATTGAACAAAATCGGAAAACAATCCACTGTTGTTATAAGAGAACCATCACTTGGACCCGTTTTTGGAATTAAAGGAGGAGCTGCAGGAGGTGGGTATTCTCAAGTAGTTCCTATGGAAGATATCAATCTTCACTTTACAGGAGATTTTAATGCTGTTGAAAAGGCAAATAATTTATTGTCTGCATTGATTGATAATAACATTCAAAATAAAACAAATAATCTAAATATTGACCCAAGAACAATCTTGTGGAAACGTGTTATTGATATGAATGATAGGTCCCTTCGAGATATTACAATAGGTTTGGGAGGAACTGCTAATGGTGTTCCAAGACAAGATGGATTTAATATTACTCCAGCTTCAGAGGTCATGGCAATTTTATGTATGGCAACTGATTTTCAAAACTTGAAGCAACGATTAGGAGATATATTTATTGGATTTACTTATAAGAAAGAACCTGTTTTTGCTCGAGATTTAAAAGCCGAAAATGCGATGGCTATTTTGCTAAAAGATGCTATTAAGCCAAATTTGGTTCAGACTTTAGAAGGAAATCCTGCGATTATTCACGGAGGACCTTTCGCTAATATAGCGCAAGGGACTAACACAATTATTGCAACAAAAATGGGCTTAACATTGTCTAATTATGTTGTAACTGAAGCTGGTTTTGGTGCAGATTTAGGAGCTGAAAAGTTCTTAAATATTAAATCTTCTTTTGCAAAACTAAACCCAAAATGTGTCGTTTTAGTGGCAACTATCAGAGCATTACGTCATCATGGTGGTATTCAAAAAGAAGCATATAATATTCCAAATTTAGAGGCCGTAAGAGAAGGATTTAAAAATTTAGAAAAACACATAGAGAATATCAGGAAATATAATATTGAGCCAGTTGTGGCCATTAATTCTTTTATTTCTGATAGCTCAAATGAGGTAAATTTTGTTATTCAAAAATGTCAAAGTTTAGGGGTACGTGCAGTAGTTTCTGAGGGATGGGCCAAAGGCAGTGATGGTACAAGAGAATTGGCAAAAGTAGTGGTGGATATTGTTGAAAACAAAGCAAGTCAATACAGACCTTTGTATGATTGGAAAAGTCCAGTTACAGAAAAAATTGAAACCATCGCAAAAGAGATATATGGTGCGGTATCCGTTGAATATAGTAAAAGAGCACAACTAAATTTGCGAAGAATTAATCGCCTAGGATTTAATGATTTTGCAATTTGTATGGCCAAAACCCAAAAATCATTTTCTGATAATGAGCAGTTAATTGGAAGACCCGAAGGTTTTACCGTGACAGTAAGAGAAATTGAAATCGCTGCTGGAGCTAAATTTATCATTCCTATTTTAGGGAAAATGATGCGTATGCCCGGATTGCCGGCTAAACCAGCATCAGAAGGAATGCTAATTGATAAAGATGGAGTTATTTCAGGTCTTTCATAAGTTCTTACTATCATTAATTAAACAAAAAAACCAGCTTAGCTGGTTTTTATTTATTTATGAATTTTTATATTTCTAAAAGTGAATTTGTTTTAGAGACTCCTTCTGCAGATATTTTTAAGTGTGCTTCTTCGGTTTCGTTTAATGCAATTTCTACAATTTTTTCAATTCCATTTTTTCCTAAGACAACAGGAACTCCTATACACAAGTCGTTGAGGCCATATTCACCGCTTAATAAGGTTGAGCAAGGATATATTTTTAGTTGATTACAAGCGATCGCTTGAACCAATCCACTCACTGCTGCCCCAGGTGCATACCATGCAGAGGTTCCTAATAAACCCGTCAATGTAGCACCACCAACTTTAGTATCTTGTAATACTTGTGCTAACCTTTTTTCAGAAATAAATTCAGAAACTGGAACAGAGTTACGAGTTGCCAACCTTGTTAAAGGAACCATTCCTTTGTCTGAATGACCACCGATGACCATTCCGTCAACATCAGAGATAGGAGCTCCCAGAGCTTCAGCTAATCTGTACTTAAATCTAGCTGAGTCTAAAGCTCCACCCATTCCAATGATTCTATTTTTAGGCAATCCTGTAGTTTTATGAACTAAATAGGTCATTGTATCCATTGGATTGGACACCACAATAATGATTGTATTTGGAGAATGTTTAATTAAACTTGAGGAAACTGTTTTTACAATACCAGCATTAATACCAATTAATTCTTCTCTAGTCATTCCAGGTTTTCTTGGGATTCCTGATGTGATAACACAAATATCTGAGTGTACTGTTTTTGAATAGTCATTTGTGCTCCCCATGATTTTAGTATCAAAACTATTTAAAGAAGCTGTTTGCATTAAATCCATAGCCTTACCTTCAGCATAGCCCTCTTTAATATCTAATAATACAACCTCAGAAGCAAAGTTTTTAATAGCAATGTATTCTGCACAACTAGCACCAACTGCACCGGCTCCTACAACTGTAACTTTCATGTTTTTTTGTTTTAATTTTGTTTATATAAAGTTGTGCAAAAGTAGCACAAAATAATTATTTTAAATTCTGTTATCAAAGAAAAAGAAGTCATCTAAGAAAGTATTTTTAGAGTTCCATTATTTAGCTAAACTATGCATCAATATTTGCATATTTAGCATTTCTTTCAATGAAGTCTCTTCTAGGAGGAACTTCGTCTCCCATTAACATGGAGAAAACCCTGTCGGCCTCTGTCATACTATCAATGGTAACTTGACGTAACGTTCTAAATTCTGGATTCATTGTTGTGTCCCAAAGTTGCTCTGCATTCATTTCTCCAAGACCCTTATATCGTTGAATATTTACTGAACCACCCATTTTTTGAGCAATTAAATCACGTTGATTGTCATCCCAAGCATATTCTCTCTTTTGACCTTTTTTAACTAGGTATAGTGGAGGAGTAGCAATGTAAATATAACCTTGCTCTATCATCTCTTTCATATACCGGAAGAAAAATGTTAATATTAAAGTGGCAATATGAGATCCATCTACATCAGCATCACACATAATGACAACCTTGTGATATCGTACTTTTGATAAATTTAAGGCTCTGGGATCTTCTTCTGTTCCGATAGAAACCCCTAACGCTGTAAACATATTTTTGATTTCTTCGTTTTCAAAAACTTTATGTTGCATCGCTTTTTCAACATTTAATATTTTTCCACGTAATGGAAGTATTGCTTGAAAATTTCGATCACGTCCCTGTTTCGCTGTTCCTCCTGCAGAATCTCCCTCAACCAAAAATATTTCACATTGCGCTGGATCCGTTTCAGAACAATCTGATAATTTACCAGGCAATCCCCCTATACTCATCACAGTTTTACGTTGCACCATTTCTCGAGCTTTACGCGCAGCATGTCGAGCTGTAGCAGCTAAAATTACTTTTTGAACAATTGTTTTAGCATCATTTGGGTTTTCTTCAAGATAATCAGCTAACATTTCCGAGACTGATTGTGATACTGCTGAGGAAACTTCTCTATTTCCAAGCTTCGTTTTCGTTTGTCCTTCAAATTGAGGCTCTTGAACCTTTACAGAGACAATTGCTGTCAATCCTTCCCGGAAATCATCACCAGAAATTTCAAACTTAACATTCTTTAGTAATCCTGAAGTATCAGCATATTTTTTTAAGGTTCCAGTTAGTCCGCGTCTAAATCCGGTTAAATGAGTTCCTCCTTCATGGGTGTTTATATTGTTTACATAAGAATGTAAATTTTCTGAATAAGAGGTGTTGTAAACCATAGCAACTTCAACAGGAATTCCATTTTTTTCACCTTCCATGGAAATTACTCCAGCTATTAATTGCTCACGGGTATTGTCTAAATATCGAATAAATTCTGGAAGTCCTTCATCACTATAGAACGTTTCAAAAATATCATTCCCCTCATCATCTTTGTTACGTTTATCTGTTAAAGTGATTGTGATGCCTTTGTTTAAGAAGGATAATTCACGTAAACGTGTTGCCAGGGTCTCATAATTGTATTCAGTTGTTTGAGTGAAAATAGTTTTATCTGGTGAAAAGGTAACAATGGTACCCGTAAAATCAGTTTTACCAATAGTTTTAACTGGATATAAACTTTTTCCTTTTTGGTATTCTTGCTGCCAAATTTTTCCTTCTTTATGAACAGTAGCGGTTAAATGTTCCGAAAGTGCATTTACACAAGAAACCCCTACACCATGTAATCCACCAGAAACCTTGTAAGAATCTTTATCAAACTTACCTCCAGCACCAATTTTTGTCATAACTACTTGTAAAGCAGAAACACCCTCTTTTTTATGAATACCAACAGGTATACCACGACCATTATCTTTAGTTGTAATGGAATTGTCCTCGTTTATGACTACATTAATTTCATCACAGTGACCCGCCAAAGCTTCATCTATTGAGTTGTCTACAACTTCGTATACTAGGTGATGTAAACCCCTTAAACCAACATCTCCAATATACATCGAAGGACGCATTCTTACATGTTCCATTCCTTCTAAGGCCTGAATACTGTCTGCTGAATATTTACTCTTGTTTGGTTTTTCGCTCATAATAATATTTTTTATAATATCTCTTTTATTTATGAAAATCACCTTAAATAAGTGGTGATATTCTTTCACTCAAATTAAAAAAAAAACGATGTTTTTTAGGAGCATTTTTATATGCAATACTCTAGTTTTATCAACATTTGTTAATTTCTAAAAAGTACCTTAAATAGTCTCTAAAGTGCCTTAAAACTAATATTCACGAAAATAATTTCAACTAAAAAATTGAATTGAATGAAAGTGGGCTTAAAAAGTAAATTTTAAGCCCATTATTTTTTAGTTTATTATGTTAATTAATAGGATTTCTTCTTTTTTTAATTATTTGAGTCCAACAACAACTAATAAAGATATTAAAAAGGAATTTTTTAAAATAATCAAAAAGCTTTGTATGTCATCTCCCATTTTTTAAATTCATACTGAATTTTTTTTAAAATTTAAAATGAGTATTTAAATTTGTATTCTAAAAAAAGATAATTAACATGAGGCTGGAGTTCTATTATATAAATAAGTCAATTACCGACTAACTTTAAAAAACATAAAACTCAGCTTTTGATAAGTTTTTTTTACGATAATTATACAAAATATAACTTAGTCAAAACTTAGGTTTTAGCTGCAAAATTATATAAAGATTTAGAAATATTTATAAAACATTTAGACTAATGAATATAGACTTTATTCAAAATGAAATAGCTCCGTTAAGGCAACAGTTAAAATCACATAAACTCTATAAAAAATTGGAAACGATTGATGATATAAAAGTTTTTACTGAAGATCATGTATTTGCGGTATGGGATTTTATGTCTCTTTTAAAATTTTTACAAAGAGAATTGACTTGTGTTTCCATTCCATGGATTCCAAGAAAAAACAGCAAACTTGCCCAGTTTGTTAATGAAATAACCTTAGCAGAGGAGAGTGATGTAAATCTTTATGGAGAAGTAAAAAGTCATTTTGAAATGTATTTAGAGGCCATGCAAAACTTTGATGCTGACCTTAGTAAAATAAATAGTCTTCTAACTCATATATCACAAACAAATTCTATAAAAAAGGCGCTAGAAATTACAGAAATTCCTGGTCCGGTTAAAAAATTTGTTGAATTTACTTTTGACATAATCGATTCCAACGATGCCCATAAAGTTGCTGCGGCATTTACTTTTGGTAGAGAAGACCTTATTCCAGATATGTTCATTCAAATTATCAATGAGACTAACAAAAAGGAATCCTTCAAAGATTTTCTATATTATTTAAATAGACATATCGAACTGGATGGCGATTCTCATGGGCCTTTATCTTTAGAAATGATTATAGAATTATGTGGAGAAGATGATCAAAAGTGGAAAGAAGTTCTTGCGACAGCAAAACAAGCATTAGAGGCAAGAATTTCCTTATGGGATTATATTGCAAATAATATTTCTAACAGTAAATTAGAAAAACAATAATTAATATATCATCGATAGAAAAATCATTTTATATTTTATCAACTTATTTTACTTAGAGATTTTCAAAGTTAAAGGGCGTAACAAAAGTAATTGGGATAGCAATTAAAAATCCTACCAAATCGAAATTAATTGAGATCTAATTTTTGATATACGTTCTCCCCATTTATATAGGTTGATATGACTTTAGTTTTTGGAATTCTATCTTCTTCTGCCGTCATAATATCTTGGTTAAGTATCACAAAGTCAGCAAATTTTCCAACCTCAATGCTTCCTTTTTCTTTTTCTTCAAAGTTTGAATAAGCGGCCCAAATAGTCATACCTTTTAAAGTTTCTTCTCTAGACAAAGCGTCTTTTATTTGGAATCCTTCCGAAGGATAGCCATCTGTATCTTTTCGAATTGTCGCTGCATAAAAGGTTAAAAATGGACTTACTTTTTCGACAGGGAAATCAGTTCCTAAAGCTACTTTCCCATGAATATTCAATAAGTTTTTATAAGCATATGCGCCATTTATTCTTTTTTCACCAACTCTGTCTTCAGCCCAATACATATCAGAAGTTGCATGGGTGGGTTGAATAGAAGGAATGGTGTGTTTAAAGAGGCTAAAGTCCTCTGGAGAAATTATTTGTGCATGTTCTACTCTCCATCGTCTATTTTCCAGATTTTGTGCAATTTCATTGTATGTTTTTAAGATTAAAGTATTCGCTGAGTCACCGATTGCATGAGTATTCATTTGGTAATCTGAAGCTGCAATCTGTTGAGCAATTTCCTGATAGCGTTTTGGACTGTAAATTAATGTTCCATAGTGGTTTTTTCTGTCTGAATAAGGAGCCCGCATTACAGCTCCTCTAGACCCCAAGGCCCCATCTCCATAAACTTTGAAAGAACGAACATTTAATCTTTCTGTTTTAATTTTTCCTTTAGAAATATAATAATCAATTTGTGATTGTTTATCTCCCGAAACCATCGCATAAATTCTCATTTTTAAACTATTAGCTTTTTGCAAACTATCAATTAATTCTATAATTTCTTTATCTATTCCTGCATCATCAACAGTCGTAAGACCGTATGAAAAACAAATGTTTTGAGCATCTAATAATCCTTGTATAGCCTCTTGTTTTGAAACTGTAGGAAACTTAATTAAATCCATCGCAGCATCAATTAAGACTCCCGTCATTTTACCATCTTTAATGATGATTTCACCACCTGATATCTTTATGTCTTTGTTGATTCCTGATAAATCAATTGCAGCTTGGTTTACTAGTAAAGCATGGCCATCGACTCTTCCTATAGCTACTGGTATTGTTGGAAATAATTTATCTAACCTATCTTTTGTTGGAAATTCTTTTATTTCCCAATCATTTTGATCCCAACCACGGCCACTGATAAAGCGAGTGTTTTTCTCTTTTTGAAACGCAACTAATTTTTGTAAAACCTCATCATAACTTTTTGTTCCTTCTAAAGAAACTTTTTGTTGCTGTAGACCCATTCTATAAAAGTGACAATGTGCATCTATAAGTCCAGGTAATATAGTCTTTCCTTTTGCATCGATGGTATTTAAAGACGCATATTTGCTTGTAATTTCAAAACTACGACCAATATCAATAAATTTTCCATCTTTGATTGCAAAAGCCTCTGCTTTACTGAAATTTTCATCAACAGTATATATATTAGCATTGGTAACAATTAGATCTACTTGTACCTGTTTACAAGTAGAAAATAAAGCGGTAATGCATAGTATATAAATTATTTTTTTCATAGAGTAATTATTATGAGTTTTGGTATATTGAATAGGCCCCATACAGGAACAAAAATTGTAAGAGTATTCTTATGTATGCAATAAATTTAGAGCCAATAGCAGGCTTTTTTTTTGTTGCATCCCAGACATGGATTGGAAGAAATAAAAACATTATGATAAAAATTCCTAGGGAGGCATAGGAAGTCATTGTTGGAAAAAACAATCCTAAGCCCAAAACAAATTCGATAAAACCAACGATATAGTTAACAGTTAATTTTGGAAATATATTGGGAATAAAATGCTCAAAAAATTTTGGGTTTACGATATGAGAAAGTCCTGCAACCATAAATAAAAAACCAAAAATAATGGTTATAATTAGCATGTATTTTATTTGTATTAGGGTTTTACAGGAGTATCACTGTTCAAGTATTTATCCATCAAATATATAATACTAGCCATTGATGCACTACCTAGCTCAAGTTCACGTTTATTGACTTTGTCGAACGTATCTCTACTTGTGTGATGGTAATCAAAATAACGTTGAGGATCAGGTCTATAACCCACCAAGGTAACATCTTCTGCCTTTAATGGCCTAATATCTGCACCAGAACCCCCTTTATCAAAATCATGAAGACCATAAGGTGATAGCAATTTTTTCCAACTTTGAAGCAATTCGGTGTTTGTAGAATTTGCATCAATTGAAAAACCTCTTGGTGTATGACCTCCAGCATCCGATTCTAAGCCTCCAATGTGATTTTCATTGTTTAATTTGGCTAATTCTGCATATTTTTTTGCGCCTCTAGTTCCATTTTCTTCATTCATAAAGAAAACAACTCTTAAGGTATTTTTGGGGCGAATATTATTTTCTTTAAATAAATAGGCAACTTCTAAAGATTGTACAATTCCCGTTCCATCGTCATGAGCTCCTTCTCCTAAATCCCAAGAATCTAGATGACCTCCAACGACAAATATGTTTTCTGGATTTTCAGAACCTTTAAGTTCTCCAACAACATTAAAGGATGGAGCATCTGGTAAGTTTTTACAATTTTGTTTGAAGTAAAATTTTAAAGTAGGGTTGTTTTTCAAATCTTTACTCAAGTCTTCTGCCGCTTTAGAGCTTATCGCTGCTGCTGGTATGTATTTCGAAACAGGCAAATCTCCATAACTCATGGTCCCAGTGTGAGGGTAATCATCAATTGCGTTGGTCATAGATCGAACAATTACTCCTTTTGCTCCAAATTGACCACAAATTGATGCACCTCTTACTCTTTGATCTACACAACCTCCATAAGCTCTAAAGGTATTAATTAACGTATCGTCAAAAGCACGATTAAAAAATACAATTTTACCATTCATTTTATCCCCTAAAGCTTCGGCTTCTTCTAAGCTTTTTACTTCAATAACTTCTGCAGTAACTCCATCTGAAGGAGTTGCAATTGAAAAACCTAAGGCACATATAGGAACATTCTTTTTTTGTCCTTTTGATGTATAATACGCTTCTTCTTTCTTACCTCGAACCCAATGAGGGACCATTACTGGTTGTAACCAAACCGAATCTAATCCAACCTCCTTCATTACTTTTTCCCCCCACTCAACAGCTTTTTGAGCTTCCGGTGATCCAGATAATCTTCCTCCAATATTTTTGGTTAAATCTCTTAGCCACTCATATGATTTACCTTCAGTTAATGCAGCATTAAAAAGATGTTTAATTTGTGTTGAATCTCTTTTTTCTTGCTCAGATAGGTCTGTGGTGAGATTGGTAGGAGTTTTTTTTTGATTACAAGCAACTAATATGCTTACAGCAATTAATAATATACATTTTTTCATCCAGATATAATTTTTTGATAAAGTATAAATTTACGGAATGTTTTGATAAAATTCAGATAAAAATTCAAATCACTACATCAAACAGAGATAGGGGTAAATAAGATGATTTCTGGTCTTTATTAAATCGTGATGGCCAAATATTTCCAAGAGAACTATTTTAATAAATTTTCTTTTTTCAATTTTTTATGTTTTTTTTCATTGATAACGATGTTTTAAAAATCAAATTTATAGGTAATGCCTCCTAAAATTTGAAAACCCTGAACATTAAAATTAGCATAGCGCTCGTAATCGGTTCCCAAGACATTGTTGAGTTTTATAAATGCAGAGAAAAAATCGTTAAAATGATATCCCCCATTTATATTTACATCTATAAAAGCATCCAAAGATTGAATACCAGAAATCGTTGATGGGAATGTTCCATTATATAGAATATCTTGTCGTTTTCCAACAAAGAAGATATTTGTGTTAGCATACCATTTGTCATTTTTGTAGGTTCCGTAGATAACTCCCTCAAATTTTGGCATATTCCATGCTTCTTGTTGAAAAGTAGTTCTGTATGAGTTGTATTGAATATTTCCTCCTGTAAGGAATCTTTTTGAAAAGTCTACCTCTACTTCAGCGGATATGGATAATGTACTTATATCATCATAAAAAACATTAAAAGAGTTTCCGTATTCATAGCCTAACAAAGGAGTTGTTACATCAAAAATACCATTAGATTTTGAATTATTTCTCACAAATAACACATGATCTTCATCCCTTTTATAGCTTGCATTAATATTAAAGTTTACGTTAGAAGAAAATATAGCATTGATTCCTCCAAAGAAATTGTATTGTTCATTTGTTTGAGTTAAAAATAAAGTGGGCGAAACAAAAGGATTTTCTGTACTTAAATTTTGAAAAGAATTCATATGAAGATCCCCTCCAGCTCCCGCATAAATATTCACTAAATTAGAAATAAATGGATGGCTTATTTGAATATCTGGATATGCAAGAATATCGGTTAAACTATTTTCAATATCTGAGCTAATAAAAACCTTAGTTCCTAATTTAATTTTGAATTTATTCCAGTCTATTCTATAAACTGGATGAATTCCTAGATTGAAGAAACGGTAGTTTAGGTTATTGTCATTTAAATAACTTTGCTCAAATTCACCTTGTAAATAATCAATACTTGTATTCACTTCTATATCATTTAATTTTCTGCTAATTATATTTAAAGGAAGTTTAATATTTGGTTTTAATGAGAAGCCAAATTCATTACTTCCAAAAGAATCATTAAAAGAAATAAGTGAAGTTTTGACATTTGTGAAGAAGGATTCTTTAAAAACAAGCTCACCTTCCATTTTATAGAGTCTGTAGCTTTGTTTTTCAAGAATAGAGTAAATTAACTCATTATCAAAAGAGATGTCTGGTAATCCATACCAATTGTAATTTTGCTGCTGAATGTTTCCACCAATTTTCCAGGTAAAATAACGTTCTTTTTGGGTATAATATGCATCAATATTAAGGCTAGAGTATCCGTTGTTCAAAGGTGTATTTTTAATACCATCTTCGGATGATATATATTTTAAGTAGATGCCGGTTTCATTTTCAAATTTTATGTTTTGATGCAAGAATGCTTCTAGAAATGGAGTCGAATAATTACCATACCCTAAGGCAAGATAGTTATCAAATAAACGTTCTTTTTTACCTACATCAATTCCTTTTACAGTTCCACTTTTTGGAACAAATGTAGAGGCGACTGGAGCAGAAAAAATAGTGTATGTAAGTTTTTTCTTTTCAGAATTTTTACTCAGTACAATCGTTGGGTTTTTTTTAAATTTAAAAGCATCAGCAATTGTTGGTGTGTATGAGGTAACAATATTAATGACTTCAATAATAGAATCCTTCTTTATTATGTTTTTGTTTGGTTTTTTTTGTGAAAAAATTTGAAGTGTACTTACAGCAAAAATCAATAATAAAATATACGTTTTCATTAGGATTAATTTTTTGGAGTTGTTATTGAATTATTCGTTTTTGCTTCATTTAGTTTGATTTTTTTCAGTTCATTTTTAGCATCGTTTACCACCTCTTCAAATTGTGAAAAATTCGTAATAATATTTTCTAAGATATAGGTAGCTTGATATGGGTCTGAGTTTTCTAATGCATAGTAGTTTTTTGCCATGATGACAAAACTTTTTGCTCCCCAATATTTGTATGCAGAAAAATCTGAAGTGATGGTTTGTATTATTTTGTTGGAAACATCATACAGTTTTTTCTTATTAGCAAAATAAGCTGCAAAATACAAAGCTTCCGCTTTTAATTCTCCACTGGCATTTCTCTCTACTTCAGTATAAAATTCCTCGGCTTTAGCATCATCATCAGTTTGAAAAGCAGAACGAGCAATAATAATTTTTGCATCATATTCTACTAGTGCCTCGATTTTATCTTGCAATAAAATTTTCTCTGCGTATTCAACTGCCTTATTATATTTTTGAGATTGATAATATCCTTTCATTAAATTACTCTGTGCATACAGAATATTAAGCGGTAAATTTGCTTCTTGTTCTAACCTTTCTAATAGAGGAATAGCAGCAGGCCAATTTCCTTTTTCTAATAAAATTTGTGATAATTTGTTAAGAGATTCCTCGCTATATTCACTTTGGGATTGATTGATGACATATTGATAATTTTGAATAGCTTTATCGTGTAAGTTACTTTTTACAAGAAGTTGAGCCAAATAAAAATTAGCTTGTAATACATGAAGACCCTCTGGAAAAGTGATGATATATTTTTTAAATCCTTCTGTTGCTTTTGGTATATCATTGGCTAAAAATTTATTTTCAGCAGATTCATAGGTCGAATTATCTAAATCAGCATCAGTGATGTTAACAAAACTTATTCCTTTTGCCCAAACAGCATATTCATCTACTGCTCCTAAATCTATATATACATTCTTCGCATTGGTAACTGCTTCTCTCGCTTCAGCTGAATTTGGAAATTTAGCAACAATTTCTTTGTAGTTTTTTAATGCTTTTTGATTTTCATTTTCATTATAATACAATAATCCATCTCTTAGTAAAGCTCTTGTTTTGTAGGAGCTTTTTGGAAAATCTTGTAATAATATTTTGTACGATCTATGAGCATTTTTAGTGTCTTTTTGAGCAGAGTATGTATTTCCTAATTGAAACAGTGCATCATCTCTAAAATTTGAGGTTTCAAAGTTTGTGAGTAAATTTTCTAATTGCGTGATTTTATCACCATTCTTTTTTAAAAAACCGAAACTCATAGCCATTTGATATTGAGCATAGTCTGCACCTGTGCCAAACGTATTAACGATGTTTTTATAGGCCTTGATTGCCTCTATATATTTCCTAGTAGCAAAAAAACTATCTCCCAATCGTATTATCGCATCATCATTCAAAGTCATATCCTTATTTTGTGTGTCTATGAAATTTTGAAATGATTTTGCAGCAATTGCGTATTTTTTTAGTTTAAAATAACTGTAGCCAATATTGTAATCAATCAAGTTCAATTCTTTGATGTTTTTTGGGGCTATTTTTTTAAATTGTATGAACTCATCTAAACTTGTTTGATAATTACCCAATCTATAATTTGTTTCTCCGCTCCAATAGTAAGCATTACTTTTTATGATGGTTTCAATAGATTTTTTTCCTAGGTTAAAATAAGGGAGAGCTTCTTGAAGTTTATTTGAGTTAAATAACTGAATTGCTCTGTAATAAGAAACTTCATAGCTTAAATTTTGATTTTGTTTGCTCTTTTTATTCTTTAAATAATCAAGAGCTCCCTGATAATCTTGTTGATACAAGTAGGAAGTTACCACCAATTCATTAATTTCTTCATAGCTAGGAGATTTTGGGTATTTTTTCAAGAAATCTTGTAGCACTACTGCGACACTTTTATAAGGGTTTCCTTCTTCATAACTAAGCTTTGCGTAGTTTAGTGCAGCATCTTCCTTTACTTTTAAATCAAAATTCATTTCACTTGCGCTCTTAAATGCGTTTAGGGCTTCAGGTTTTTTATCCAAGTATATGTAACATTCTCCAAGATTGTAGTATGCTTTTTGTGATACATTATTTTTATCATCAATAATTTTATTAAAATTATTGACAGCACTTTCAAAATCGTTTTGCTTAAAATAGGCATAGCCCAACTGATAATAGTCTGTATTATTCCATTTCCCTTTTCTACCTCTATAGGCTTCCAAATAAGAAATTGATTCCTTATATCTTTTAAGATTGAAAAGACTTTCACCAATAATTTTTGAAATTTCAGAAGCTTCTTTATTTTTTGATTGTTCTAGTAATTTTTTTCCAACCTCAATACATTTTTCAAATTTTCCAGCTTTAAAACTAATATCTAATAAAAAATAAGTTACTTCACTTTTGTATGCTTGCGTATCTGCAATTTCTTCCAATGATTTTTCAGCAATTTCATAATCTTCTTGTTTGTAAGAAATGTATCCAAAGTAATAACGAGAGTCATTACCATACTTTGAATCGTTAATCAAAGTAACAAATTTATTTTTGGCTAAGTCTAAGTTTTGGGTTGATAATAATGCATAGGCCATTTTAAAAGTCAACTCTTTTTTGTTGTTTTCAGACAAGGCATCTAAGTTTACTTTTGAATACCATTTTAATGCATGGGCTGCTTTTTTATTTGCAAAATAATAGTTACCTACATTGAAATAAGCTTTGTCTTTTTTATTACTATTTGGATAATTATTAACAAATTTTAGAATTTTTTTATCAGCATTAATTTTATTTAAGCGAATTGCACATACAGCATCGTAATAATCGGCGTCAGCTTTTAGTGTTGTTCTGTTTTTTACATTTTCAGAAACTTTTACAAAATGTTTTTGTGCCGCAGCATAGGATTTAGAGTTAAAAAGCTTTACAGCGTGATTGAAGTTAGCATAAAGATTAATGTCTATTTCGGATTGTTGTCCATAAATTTGTCCGGTATTTATAGAAAAAAACAACAGCGCAAAGAAGAAAGTTAAAATGGTGTTTTTCATGTATTAATTTTGTACTACTTTCTACTAATAACGAGTGATTTAATTTTTTGTTGGGCAAAAATTCTAAAAATTCTAAAAATTCTAAAAATTTGTGCCAATAATAGCAATTGAATTTATTTTAAAAGTAATTTAACTCAAAATAGGTGATAAATTCTATGCAAAAAATTATGTAGGTTTGTAGAAAGAACAATTTCATGGAAAATCCAATCTTATATCTAGAAAACGCTGACATTCTACAAAGAGATAAATTGGTGTTATCCAAAGTAAATTTGACAATAAATAAAGGAGAATTTTTTTATTTGATTGGAAAGACAGGAAGTGGTAAAAGTAGTTTAATGAAAACCTTATATGGAGATTTAAAACTACAAAGAGGTACTGGGTCTATTGTTGGTTTTGATCTTAAAAAATTAAAAGATAAAGAAATTCCGTATCTCAGAAGAAAAATTGGAATTGTTTTCCAAGACTTTAAACTGTTAAATGACAGAACCGTCTTTGATAATCTTTTGTTTGTACTAAAGGCAACAGGATGGAAAGATAAAGCCTCTATGAAGACCAAAATTGAAGAGGTCTTGAATCATGTGGGTATGAAAACACAATACTATAAAAACCCTTTTGAGTTATCGGGGGGAGAACAACAAAGGGTTGCTATTGCTAGGGCTTTGTTAAACGATCCTGACTTAATTTTAGCCGATGAGCCTACAGGAAATTTAGATCCTAAAACTTCTTTAGAAGTTATGGATTTATTAAATAAAATTCATCAGAGTGGTAAAAGTATCATCATGGCTACTCATGATTACGCTTTGATACTTAAATTTAAACAAAAAACCATTAAGTGTGAAGGCGGAAAGTTATTTGAAGTTGTTACTAAAACGACCGAAACATAAAATCGATTATTTTTTTTGCACTTTCTATTGGTGCAAAGTTTTTTAATATTTTTTTACGTTCTTCTAAAATAGATTCTTTAAAATCTTTCTCATATAATTCTTTTGTCTTATTTAAAAAATCAACCTTTGTATTTGCTTTTTCACATAATGATTCCAAGCCTGTTTGATCAATCATTAAATCATTTGCAATTACAAATTTTCCTTGGTATAGTGTATTTAAAAGCTTTAACTTAATTCCTGTATTTTGAAAAGTTGGGAGCACATTTATGTGTGCTTTTTCAAATAATTGATACAAATCAATTTCTTCAACCAAATGATAAAATCTAATATTTTTACAGGTTGAAATTGATGCAGATATTTCCTTGTTTATATTACTACTAGCAATAACGAATTTGTAACCTGAATCTTTATAAGTATCAATTAAAAATAATGCAGCTTTTACATTTTCTGATACCAAAAGATTACCATGGTATAAAATGAAATCTCCTCTTTTCTTTATGCTTGTATGTCTTTTAGTGTCATGAAAAGCAGGAATATACACACATTTATCTCCATACTTATTTTTAAAATAATTTTGTTCAATAGGTGAGATAGAAAAAACTCCCTGCGTTTTATTAAAAACCTTCTCATATCGTTTTAATTTTCTAGATTCTTGGCTAAAAAAAATACGTTTGAAAATATTTGATTCACTCTTTGCTAGACCCTTATAAAAAAGATGTTCTACATTATGAGCTCTTATAAATGTTTTCCTTCCATTTAACTGATTATCAAGAATAGGGAATGTGGTATGAAGTCCTTCAAATAGTATTGGGTTTTCGTCAATAAGTAAGTTTTTTATTAAATTTTTGTTTGTTCTTGTTACGACAATGAAAGGGTTTGTTGAAAGAAAACTTTTTATGAATGGTTTTCTTTGGTAGTAGAAAACTTTCTTACAATAGTTGTTTAGTTCTTGTTGTTTCCCTTTTCCGTATTCAAATGTATGAAGGTAAATTTCTACCCCTAAAGCATGTAGTGATTTTATTTTATAAAAAATATCGATAACACCTCCGTAATTGGCAGGATATGGGACATCAAAAGATACGATATGAATTTTTTTAGTCAAGACTTGAAAAAATTGAAATTAATCTCTCCTTTTCTCTAGACCAATTTAGCTCTTTTACTGCTGCTTTCAGTTCTTTTTCATAATTTTTATTACTCATATTAACTATGACTTGGGCTAATGCTTCAGGAGTTCTTTCTCTTAAAACCTCTCCAACAGAATATTTATCAACAATGGAGCTCATTTCTGGTAAGTCAGAAACAAGGATAGGAACCTTGGCATGAATATAATCAAATATTTTATTGGGAAGGGAATACCTGTAGTTCAATCCTAAATCATCCTCTAAACTCATTCCGATACTAGCATTTGGGGTAAGTTTTTTTAGTTCCTGTGGTGTTTTCTGTCCCAGAAATTTTACTTTTTTTTCTAGAGATAAGGAGATTACTTTTTTCTTTAAAACGTCTAAAATATCACCATCTCCAATAATAACAAATATATATTCGTCAAGTAATGGCATTGTCTGAATCATTAATTCAATTCCTCTACCAATATTTATTGAACCTTGATATAGAATTACTTTTTTCTCTTTAACATCAAAATTAAACTTAGTGCGATGAATTTTTTTGGTTTCAGGAATATTTCGAACAACAATTGCAGAAACCCCATATAGATTTTGATAGTATTTTTTTATAGAGTCACTAACAGTAATGATATATTGTAGCTTAGGAATGATTTTTTTTTCTATTATTAGCCATATTTTTTTAACTCTTTTCCTAGCTACCAACTCAGGAATTTCAGAAAATAACTCATGACTATCAAAAATTAATTTTTTTTGCTGAAGCCTACTAACCAAAAAATTAGGCAAAAGTGTGTCTAGGTCATTAGAAAATAAAGTGCATTTTTTATTAAAAAGTAGAAATAAAAACAGTCTTATGTTGAACTCTGCATAAAAAAGAGCCCCTTTATTAAAAAACAATTGAAATCTTTTTGTTTCATAATTTCTATCAATAGGGATACTGTTTTTTAATTTTCTACCCACTAAAAGAACCTCAAAACCTATCTCAGTTAGTATACTACAAGTTTTGTGAACACGTTGATCCGTGACTAAATCATTGGTGACGGAAACTATAATTCTTTTCAATTAAATTCAATTAGTTAAGGCAAGATATAAAAAACAACATAGAATTATTCGCACAATTAAATTTTGATCTAAGAAAACTTTTTATAAAAAGAATAAAAAGTCATTTATTTAACATTTAATGATTTTTTTTGAAAAAAACGTAATAGTAAAAAAACAATACTTAAAAATAACAATACCCCTAAGAACATCCATATTTTATCTTGAGATAGTTTTGATAAAAGCCATATGATGATTGCTGAAGATATTACGGGAACAATAAATCCTCCTGGTACTTTGAACCCACCTGAAATATCCTTTGATTTGGAAATTTTTAATTTTAGAGTAGCTAAGGATATTCCAAGATAAATTAGCAAGGTTGAGGCACTTGAAATAATGGCTAATTCTTTAAAACCTCCAATGATTGCAAACAAGAACCCTAGGCCAGTATATAAAATGATGGATATATAAGGTGTTGCAAATTTTTTATGAACCTCAGCAAGTTTCTTTATGGGGATCACATTGTTTTTTGACGCTGCAAAAATGACTCTTGGCATACTAAGAATTTTACTACTTAAACTACCAATCATCGAAATTGCGGCTCCAAAGGTCATGATGGTAAAACCGATAGGTCCAAACATAAGATTAGCAACCTCTGCTAATGGATTTTTATCGTATTTAGAAAGGGTGTCACCTAAAACGCCCTGTGAAATGAGCTGAATAAGAATATAAATAATCAGAATTGCAGCAATGCTTAACGCTATTGCTTTGGGAATTGTTTTTTGGGGATTTTTAACTTCTCCACTTAAAGACAATCCCTTTTCTGCACCAATAAAAGCAAAAAATAAGATTAATGACATTTCCCCAATATCGTTTATACTTGGCATAGTATCCCATTGAAGACTTGAAGGATGGATCTCTTTAAAACCAAACAGAATTACTAGAAATAAGGGTATAAGTTTCAACAAGGTAACTAGTTTTACAAAACCAACCCCTTTTTTTAACCCAATAATATTGATATACCCAAAACCAAAAAATAGGAATATAAAAAAAAGACTACGCATCCAGAACTCTTTAAAAACAGGTACAAAAGTTCCTAAAATATCTGCAATCGCATTTACAACAGCCGCATCACCAGAGAAAGAAGCCAATACAATTAGTAGAGCTGTTATAAATCCTGGGTAAGTTCCAAAAGAAGATTCTATATAGTTGTAACTTCCTCCAGCGCCTGTAAAGACACTTCCTAATTCAGCAAAACACCCCATTACCAATAGCATCACAAATCCACAAAATAAATAAGCTATAATACTAGCAGATCCTAAACTAGCAGCGATGGTGGCAGGTAAAACAAAAATACCTCCTCCTATAATAATGTTAATAATATTAGCACTAAGCCCTAAGGTATTTACTTCTCTTTGTAGTTTCAAATTGAGGGATTTATTTATAAATATTTTAAATCAGTTATGAATTCTAAATATACTATTTTAATTTCATGTACAAAGAGAATAAAATTCAACGTGACATAGCATTCTATATTGCTTTAAATTAATAATATATGGCCAATTTTTCAAATAAATTGATATTGCTCAATCCTCTTTTGAACTGATAAGGATTTATTAAAAGCCGATTTTTTTGGGGTTTAAAAGTTTGAAAAAAAAGAATAAAATCGAACTATTTTTGGAAAGATTGATCTCTTTTTTGGCTGTAAGCTAATTATCAGTAATTTGATTTAAATAGTTCTGTATTTCATTATGGAAGTTGATGGGAACCAGAAAATCTCCTGGGGTTTATCCCACTTTAATTACCGCTGGGTTTTGACTTGGAACGGCATCAAGAAATTAACAATTTTACCCATGCCTGTAATTGAATCTTCAATAGTAAGTGAATTCCAGTTTAGTTCTTTTGGTGGGATGAACTCTCATTCACCTGAATTAATTTCAGGAGAAAAGAAATCAGTAACTATTGTTTGATTAGCTTCAAAGTCATTATTACCTCGGCCATCGTCTATACAACAAAAATATTTTCAAAAATTAAAATGTATTCTTTGAACTAATATTTTAGATGAGAGGGTTGTAAAATCGAACTGTTTTCGCAAGAATTTATATAATTTAGTTTACATTTATTCAATCATTTCACTACCTTTAAATTAATTATTTAATCAATTTTTATAATGAGAAAAAAGATAATTATTCTTTTCAGTACTCTTTTGTATTCTTTTGTATATGTAACCTCTTTGCAAGCTCAACAAGATATTTTTGAAAAATTAAACAAGATAGCAATAGTTGATCAAAAAGTAATGATGCCAATGCGAGATGGTGTAAGACTTTCTACGGATATTTATAGACCTAAAGGAAATGGTACATATCCTATTATTTTTTCTAGAACCCCTTATAATTTTAACTCTTGGGGAGATGGTAAACAACAAACAAGGACTGCTAAGCGTGCCTACGACTATGTTAAAAAAGGATATGCCTATGTTGTTCAAAATGAACGTGGGCGTTATTATTCAGAAGGTGAGTGGGATATTTTAGGAGTACCTCTTACGGATGGTTATGACGCCTTTGAATGGATGAAAAATCAGTCTTGGTCAAATGGAAAAATTGGAACGCTGGGATGTTCTTCAACTGCTGAATGGCAAATGGCTGTTTCAGCCTTAGATCATCCATCTCATGCTGCGATGGTTCCTCAGGGATTTGGAGCTGGCGTTGGGCGTGTAGGTGATATTAATGAGCAAGGAAATTGGTATCGTGGAGGAGTAGAACAGATGTTGTTTTTTTCATGGCTCTATGGTGTAGAGCATGACAAATTTAAACCAAGAATTCCTTTAGGAGCAACACAAGAAGATTTAATTAGAATATCAAGATTTTATGATTTAGCACCAGAGAACCCAAAAGTTGACATGAGTCAAGCTTTGAAACATCTGCCCATTCAAGATATATTAAAAAACATAAATGGTAAAAATGAAATCTTTGATAAAATGATTCGTCGAAAACCAGATGATCCACAATGGTATGAGGGAGGTATTTACCATGATGATAAAGATATTGGGACACCTAGTTTTTGGTTTGCGTCATGGTATGATGTTTCGATTACTCCAAACATTCAACTATTTAATCATGCTAGAAATAATTCAAAAGATGCATTTATTAGAGATAATCAATATCTTGTTATAGCTCCAACACTCCATTGTGCTTTTACAAGAGCCACAGAAAATACAATTGTAGGTGAACGTAGTGTAGGTGATGCACGACTAAATTATGATGAACAAATCACCAAATGGTTTGATTTATGGTTAAAAGAAGACTCAAATAATTTTAAAGAAACAACTCCCAGAGTTCAATATTATACCATGGGTAGCAATCAATGGCAATCTGCAGAGACTTGGCCTCCAGAAAATACTGAAATGGTCACTTACTATCTTCATAGTAATGGAAATGCAAATAGTCGTTTTGGAGATGGAATACTATCAACTCGTAAAGCCAAAAAAGATCATCCTGATACATTTACATATGATCCGATGTCACCAGTACCCTCTTATGGAGGCAATGTTTGTTGCACGGGAAATGCTGTAAAAGGAGGTTCTTTTGATCAAAAAGATATGGAAGCTAGAAATGATATCTTAGTTTACACTACAAATGTTCTAGAGGAGGATACTGAGGTTAGTGGGTTTATTACATCTAAACTCTACGTGTCTTCTGATGTAAAGGATACTGACTTTACGATTAAATTAATTGATGTATACCCCGACGGTTCTGCCTATAATTTAGATGAGACTATTCAACGTGTTCGTTATCGAGAAGGGTATGATAAGGAGGTTTTTATGAAAAAAGGAAATATTTACGAAGTTAATTTAACACCAATGTCAACAAGCAATATGTTTAAGAAAGGGCATCGTATTAGAATAGAAATTTCTAGCAGTAACTTCCCTAGATTTGCTAGAAATTTAAATACTGGCGGCAATAATTATGATGAAAAAGTAGGTATTGTTGCACATAATAAAATTCATCATTCTTCAAAGTATCCCTCTCAAATACAACTCCCTATTACTAAAAAATAAAAAACATGAAACAATTTTTTTGTACTCTATCGATATTAATAACTATAAATACATTTTCACAGAAAAAAATACTAGACCATCCAGACTTTGACATCTGGAATAGAATTCAAAATCCAGTTATTGGTGCAGAGGGTGATTATGTCATGTATTCTCTTCAACAGGGTGAAAAAGATAGTCATCTAAAAATTAAAGACCGTCAGGGCCATTTAATATTTGATTATGAAAGATCCGAGGATGGTCAATTTACCTACGATGCAAAATTTGCTCTTTTCAAAATTAAAGCATGGACTGATAGTATTATTGAAATGAAACGGAGAAAAGTAAAAAAAGATAACTTACCAAAAGATTCCATTGGTATTTATAATTTGCAAAATCAGTCTCTTCAAAAAATTGCCAATGTAAAATCGTACAAGATCCCTGAAAAATGGTCAGGTTTTATTGCATATACTTATAATTCTTCAAATGCTAAGACTCAGACAAAATTAAAAAAAGCAAAAAAAGCAAAAGATACAGTTAAAGCTAAACCAAATAAAAAGAAAAAAAAACCGAGTTCAAAAAATGGGTACCCACTGATTATTCGTAATTTAAAAACATCACAAGAAGACACCATTCATTTTGTAACAAATTACACTTTTGCAAAGAAAGCCAAAACCTTGGCGTATTCAACTACAGGACTTAAAGGTAAAATAAAAGCTGGAGTTTATGTTACTGATTTAAAAACTAACACAACTAAACATGTTTTTGATTCTCATCATAAAACAACATATTTTAAGCTTCGTTTAAGCGATTCAGGCAAAAACCTAGGGTTTGTTGTGGATGCTGACTCCACAAAAGCATACCATAGACCCAATGAATTGTATGCGTGGAATTCATCGAATGATAAGGCCAAATTAATCGTAAATGATAACAGTACGCCTCAAGGATATCATGTATCTTCAGATGGTTCAATTACATTTTCTAAAGATGAAAGTAAACTTTATTTTGGATTGGCATTACCAGAGATTGTTCAGGATACCCTATTGTTGAAAGAAGAAATTGTCAATGTTGAAGTATGGACCTATGATGAACCTAGGTTGTATACTGTTCAAGAAAAACAAGTTAAAAATGACAGGAAAAAATCATTCCAAACCGTATACCACTTAAAAGATAAAAAACTGATACAAATAGCAACTCAAGAATTTCCAAATGCTGTATTGTCTGATGAGGGTAACGGTGATTATGCTTTAATTAGTACCAAAAAGCCTTACCAATTAAGTTCACAATGGACTGCTCAATTTTCAACCAATGATTTAGCAATTATAAATCTGGAAAATGGTATTTCTAAAATGGCCATTAAAGCCAATCCTAGCTCTGCAAGTTTTAGTCCAAAAGGGAAGTATGCTTATGGGTATAATCAAATAGATAGTACCTGGTACACTTATAATATAGCAACTGATAAGTATACAGAGTTAACAAAAGGCAAAAAGTTCTACAATGAACTCAACGATTCCCCAAATTATCCAAGATCCTATGGTCATGCTGGTTGGACAAAAAATGACAAGACGATTTTAATTTATGATCGTTATGATGTCTGGGAGTATAACCCTGATAATGGAACAAGTAAACGACTTACGAAAGGACGTGAAATTAGCACCACCTATAGAATAGTTAAGCTTGACCCTGATAAACGATATATTGACACCTCAGAAAAAATGCTCATGATGACATTTAATGAGGTTTCAAAAAACTCAGGATATTTTGAATATCGATATAAAAAAAATAAGGGATCACAGCTAATAAATGGCCCCTATCGTTATTCTAGACCAAAAAAAGCGAGATTGGGTGATATTGTCATTTTTACTAGACAATCATTCGAAGAGTTTCCTAATATAAGAGTGTCTGATTTAAGCTTTACATCACAGCTCCTTATCAGTAATGCGAATCCTCAACAAGAGGAGTATAATTGGGGAACAGCAGAGTTGGTGCATTGGTCCTCTCTTGATGGATTACCACTAACAGGAATGCTAATTAAACCTGAAAATTTTGATCCTAATAAAAAATATCCGATGATTGTCAATTTTTATGAAAAAAGCTCTAATGGCCTTCACAGGTATTGGGCACCAAATCCTGGAAGATCTACAATCAATTATAGTTTTTATACCAGTAGGGGTTATCTAATTTTTAATCCTGATGTCTATTATCGTGTTGGTTATCCAGGAGAAAGTGCTTTCAATTGTGTGATTCCAGGTATCACATCATTGATAGAAAAAGGATTTGTAGATAAAGACAATATTGGAACCCAAGGTCACAGTTGGGGTGGGTATCAAATCGCATATTTAGTGACCAAGACAAATATATTTAAAGCTGCAGAATCGGGTGCTCCTGTTGTAAACATGATCAGTGCTTTTGGTGGGATTCGATGGGATACTGGCTTAAGCCGTCAATTTCAATACGAACATACTCAAAGTAGAATAGGGGGTACGCCATGGGAATATCCTCAGCGTTATTTTGAAAACTCACCAATTTATAATATAGATAAGATTCATACCCCATTATTAATAATGCATAACGATGCAGATGGACATGTGCCCTGGTATCAGGGGATCGAATTTTTTGTAAGTTTAAGACGCTTAGGAAAACCCTCGTGGTTATTAAATTATAATGGTGCTCGCCATTGGCCTCTTAAAATGCAAAATAGAAAAGATTTTAATATTAGAATGCAACAATTTTTTGACCATTACCTTCAAGGAGCTCCGAAACCAATGTGGATGGTTCGGGGTGTTCCTGCGATGGAAAAAGGAATCAATCAAGGGTATGAATTGATGAAAAACGATCAATAAAATAAATCGGATTGAGTTCAATTTTTTAAATCGTAATGAAATGAAGAAAAATGTAATTATTGCTACTGACAATTTACTCTTAACAGATAGTGCTAAAACAGCCCATGGTTTAATAAGAGGATCAGAGCGCTTTAATGTACTAGGTGTTGTTGATTCAAAATACAAAAATTTGGACGCAGGAGAATTGTTAGATGGTTCCTTCAGGAATATTCCTGTTGTTGATTCAATTGATGAAGCGATAAAAAAGTTTGACAATATTGATTATTTAGTTCTGGGTGTTGCAACAGTTGGAGGGTTTTTATCCAATTCACTTCTAGATGTTGTTATGGACGCAATTACAAAACATATTAGTATTGTAAATGGTCTGCATGAAAAACTAAATGAACACAAAGAAGTTGCTTTATTAGCGAAAGAAAATGGTGTTGAACTAATTGATATTCGTACACCAAAATCAAGTAAGGATTTACATTTTTGGAAAGGTGATATCTATAAAGTTGATGTTCCTATTGTTGCTTTTTTAGCTATGGATTGTGCTATGGGAAAACGTACTACCGCTAGATTTGTGAAGGAAGAATGTTTAAATATGAATATGCGTGTAGAAATGATTTATACAGGTCAAACTGGTTGGATGCAAGGCAATAAATATGGATTTATATTTGACTCAACTCTCAATGAATTTGTTGCTGGTGAACTTGAAAATGCTATTGTAAACTGTTGGAAAGAAGCTACACCAGATCTAATTCTTTTAGAAGGACAATCTAGTTTAAGAAATCCAAGTGGTCCATGTGGTATAGAATTTTTAATTTCAGGAAATGCAAAGCAAATTGTATTAATTAATGATCCGAAAAAAACATATTTTGATAATGATCCTATATGGGGAGAAATTCCTTCTGTGGCATCAGAAATTGAAATTATCGAAAAATTTGGTGCGAAAGTTATTGCTCTTGCTCTCAACACAAGAGGCCTTTCTAAAGAGGAAGCACTAGATTATCAGACTAGGTATAAAAAATCTTTAGGTATTCCTGTGGTTATGCCTTTGGAGGAGGGTGTAACAAGGATTATCTCAGAAATTAAAGGCCTACAATCATGAATATAAAAAATATTGAATTTTTTTCTAAAAACTTAGTCCTAACAAAGCCTTATACAATTGCCTATAAAACTATTACTGAGGTAGAAAATGTATTTTTACTTATTACACTTGAAAATGGAATTATTGGTATTGGAGCAGCGAATCCAGATTTTCAAGTTGTAGGTGAATCTCCAGCAGATGTTTTAAAAACCTATCAGTCAGATTATTTTCAAAAATTTATTGGAAAAAGCATAAAATATTTCAGATCTATGATCTATGATGTGAGTATAGCTTTTCCAAATAAGCCAGGCACTTTGGTACTTTGGGATATTGCTTTACATGATGCTTTTGCAAAATATTTAAATATTCCAGTGACTGCAATTTATGGGCAACATATCCATGCTCTTCCAACCTCAGTAACTATTGGTATCATGGATGTACAAGATACTCTTAGACAAGCATCGGAATATGTACAACAGGGCTTTAAAGTTTTAAAAATTAAAACAGGGCAAGAAGTAGAGTTAGATATTGAGCGAATTATAAAAGTTAATGAGAAATTTCACAATATAAAAATTAGAGTTGATGCCAATCAAGGCTATGAGGTTAAAGATTTAGAACAATTTATAAAGGCTACAAACAAGCTAGGGTTAGAAATCATTGAGCAGCCTCTGTTGGTAGGTAAAGAAACTGAACTAAGTGAAATAGACAAGCAATATAGGAGTATTTTAGTTGCCGATGAAAGTCTAAAAAATAGTAAAAGTGCGATAAGCTTCACTCCTTCTCCTCAACCCTATGGTATTTTCAATATTAAATTAATGAAATGTGGAGGTATTTTGTCCGCGTTAGAGATTGCTACCATTGCAAAGGTTGGAGGGATTGATTTATTTTGGGGATGTAATGATGAAAGTATTGTAAGCATAACAGCTGCCTTACATGCAGCATATGCTTGTGTAAACACTAAATATCTCGATCTTGACGGAAGCCTAGACCTTGCTGAAGATATTGTAAATGGTGGTTTTATTCTTAAAGACGGGATGATGAGTATCTCTGATAAACCTGGATTGGGTGTTGAATTAAATAATATATAAGATTAAACAATAACTCAAATGATTAGTCTCATATTAAGATTCATAATACTATTGTTTGGATTATTAAGTATTGTTTCTTGTAATACTTCCCCAACCTCCTTCGATTTACTTATTCAAAATAGAAGATTTACTTTAACCAAAGTAATTTAGCAATAAATCCTCTGAAAAGTAAGGATAGTTTAATTTTTTAGACAACTCTAGATATTTTTTTTTCAAGATCTTTTTTCTAGAGCTAGACTTGTTACTGTGATATAAATAAATGAGATAAAACATACATATATAATCTTCATAACTAAATCGGCATTCTTCGATATTAAATCGATTCATATTTTCGATTTCTTTTTGCTTATTATTTGTCAATTTATAGTAAAAGGCACACATGAAATAATAGGAATTCAAATGTTCTCTTTGATAAAAAAATTCACTTTTTAATTTTAAATTTTCAACCAAAAACTTCATTACTTCAATATTTTTTGTAAGAACTGAGGAACTTAGTAATTCAAGCCAGTAATCGGATGAGCTAGTTGATTTTTTAAAAAAATTTAAGTAAGTTGTTAAAATATCTTCGACATTAGTGTTTTTTTTAGATAAGAAATATAAAGCCAACAGACGACTACACAAAATTGGGTGTATTTCATTAGAATAGATGATGTCTATTTTTATTGCTTTTACCTTTTTAAGATTTAAAAAATTTCGAAATTCTAGAACTGCTCTGGAAAATAATTTAACCTCTGAAGTATTTTTTGAAAGCATTAGTGATTTCGCCCAGTCTCCATAATAAGAATTTAAGCATGAGTAATCCACAAATGTCAGAAAGACACAATTTCTAAAATTTATGTTTTTCCTTAATTCTTGAGGGACTTTTTTTTCTTTTCTCAGGACCAGCCCCAACGAATTTCCAAGATATATTAATTCATCGTAGCTAAATTGATGGTAATCTACTTCATTGAGTAAAAAAATTCGATTGATAAGATCAAAATTTTTATCTCGAAAAAGTTCCCTTACCAAGAATGTTAAAAAACCAATATAATCTTCTGTACTTTTTTTTGTTTTCTTGACAAGTTTTATAATTTGTTTTTCATTTTCATCATATAAATACTTGTAGGTTTTTTGAAAAAGGCTTGCTTTTTCTTTGTAATTAAAATTTTTGGTGAAGTGCAAATAATTGTTGTAACCAATAAATTCTGCTAATGTGTTTAGTGTATTCATATTCGGTTTAGAATAGGGGGCTAAACCATAAAGACGACGGAGGGTATTGTAACTTATTGTTTTGTCTAGTATTTCAAGAATTCCGTCAGAAATCAATTCACAATCTCCACGATTTTCGACTCTCTTTCCAAATTTTTTTTCAACTTCCTCTTTTAATACTTTAATCATTAGGGGTAATTTATGGAACAAAAACGTATCAAATTTAAAAAAAATAAGTTTTTTGGAATATTACCAACAAAAAAAGATTTTACATTATCTTAGGGACTAGAACATCAATCACGGATATTTTACCTTTGGGTTTCTGATACTATTTTTTGAAAGCTTTTATAATGAAGTATAAATTGTAAATAATAGCTCCTAAAGATCTCCTAATTGTTTAAACTTGAATTTTTCATTAGAAGCCGGTTCATGCTCTTGTTTCATAATTCTTTTAATACTTTCTACAATTTTAGGATGTTGATTAGAAATATCTATTTGTTCTTTTATGTCTGTTTCTAAATTATATAATTCGATTTCTAAATTACCATCAAAAATATTTTTACGAACACCTTTCCATTTTCCAATTCTTACTGCCTGTTGGCCATTATAACTAGGAAATTCCCAATACAAAAAATCGTGTTGTATTTGTTCTTGATTAAGTAACGTTGATTTAAAGCTAATACCATCAATAGAATTTGGAGGGCTTACCCCAGCTAGATCAGATATGGTAGGCATAAGATCATAAAAAGCCGATATGTGTTCACTTTTAGTTCCAGGCTTAATATGATTTGGCCAACTTACAATAAGAGGAACTCGAATACCTCCCTCATACACAAATCCTTTGGTTCGTCCGTAACCATTTGAAAATGGTTTTGAACTTTTAAAATAATCATAGTCAACCCCTCCTAAATAAGTAGGTCCATTATCACTAGAGAAAATTATAACGGTATTTTCATATATTCCTTTTTCTTTAAGTTTTTTAACAAGCTCACCCAATTGATGGTCAAGATAACTTATCATCGCAGCATAGGTAGCTCTAGGGTACCTATTCGGAAAATAACTATCATTTCCAAGATATGGCTCCTCCTCACCTAAAATTTTTCTATACTTATCTACGAACGCTTTAGGGGCTTGTAAGGGTAGGTGGGGCAAAGGAGATGCATAATACATAAAGAAAGGCTTATCTTTATTATCCTCAATAAAAGACAATGCTTTTTCTTGAATTTTTTGAGGAGCATAATCATTTTGAGTAAATATTAAATAGCTTTCTTCTTTTAAGGGGTCAGCCAAGGAGTCTAATTTGGTCCTTGGTGAAACTAATTGGTTATTCAATAAAACTTTAGTTTCATTTTCCCAAAGATGTGCAGGATAGAGATTATGTGCTTGTCGTTGGCAGTTATATCCATAAAAAAAGTCAAATCCTTGCAGAGTTGGTATGCCATCAGATTCAGGTGCGCCTAATCCCCATTTTCCAAAAACACTCGTTGTATATCCAGCTTTTTTTAATCGGTCTCCCAAGGTAACAGTATTTTTAGGTATAGGTCTTTGCCCTTCTAAACCCGGGTTAAGATAGACCTCTTCATAATTCCAAACATCTCCTCTTTCATTCCATTCATCATTTCCTCTTATGAAAGAGTGTCCTGAATGTTTTCCTGTTAAAAAAACATATCTTGCAGGTGCACAAACCGGTGCTCCAGAATAATGTTCAGTAAACATCATTCCATTTTTAGCTAGTGCATCTATATGAGGTGTTTTGATGATGGATTGACCATAAATGCCTAACTCTCCATAGCCTAAATCATCTGCAAGAAAGTAAATTATATTTGGTGTGCGCTCTATTTTTTTCTCGATAGAACAGCTAAAAACAACAAAGCTACAGCTAATTAAAACTATTATTTTTTTTATATTTTTTGTCATACTACTACCAGTTGCCAACCTACCATAGGTTTCATGATTCATAGAAACTAAAATAGAAAAAAAAATGAACTTTGGTTTATTAGTAAGGCGAATTACCTGAGGAGGGGTTGTTGTTTTATTTTTCTTAGCTACACAACTTATTCTTAAGATGTACTTTCTTATATAAAAGGTCTAAAATTTCTTGGCTTTTGAGTGAATTCTTTTAGGTTCAAATGACGGCTGAACGTTATCAATTTGTTTTCCAAGACCAATAGGTACTCTTTTAGCCTCTGCAATTCGTCCTTTAAGGATTGTTTTGAGCGAATCTTTTGTTTTTTTATACTCCTTATGACCTATTAAATTATTCAGCTCAGACTTATCTATTCTATGGTCATACAATTCATAGCTAACATCTCCATTATACTCCCATTGATTTAATCGATAACGATCCGTTTTTAAAGCATAACCCTGGGCTTTTCCCTTTCCTGTATAAACTTGTAGCTCTGTTAAGGCACTTTCACGGACCGAATGATTAGAATCTTTCATAACTGGCACTAGACTTTTTCCACTAACAAATTTGGGTGTCTGCATTTGAACCATATCCATTATAGTCGGGTAAAGATCAACCAGTTCAACAGGATTATCAATTATTTTTTTATTTTTTTTAATTCCAGGTCCTGCAAAAATCAAAGGTACTCTCGTGGCATCCTCAAATAGGGTTTGCTTTTGCCAATGTCCGTGTTCTCCCAAGTGATATCCATGATCTGATGTAAATACAACAATTGTATTTTTGTCTAAACCAGTCTCTTTTAATTTATCTAAAACACGTCCAATCTGAGCATCCATAAAACTTGTAGTTGCATAATAGGCATGCTTTATTTTTTTTGCTAAATCAGGATCCAAATCAACTTGTTCTTTTTTGGCTCGGACTGTAAATGCTGCAGGTTTAGGAATTGTTTTCAAATACTCCTTAGAGCTTTTAGGAACACTAAAATCATCGATATCGTAAAGGTCAAAATAAGACTTTGGTGCCACAAAAGGAACGTGAGGACGGTAAAGTCCGAACGCTAAAAAGAAATTTTCTCCACTTTTGGCAAACTCATCAAGGAAGCCAATGGTCTCCGTAGCTCCAATACCATCTGTTTGTTCTTCGTCGTAGCCATCTGCCTGAAGCCAACTCAAGGTTCCACCATCTAGTTTAGGTTTTAAAGTTTTAATTTTATATTCTTCTTTTTTGTCTCTACCATAAGGATTTACAGTTCTATCCCAAGTATATGAATCATCATGTCCAGCAGTTCCGATGTCTCTTGGATTATGATAGTGAAAGATTTTACCAACTCTTATCGAGTGGTAATTTTCCATTCTAAACTTTTGTCCAATAGTAATAACCTCCGGAATCGTTTGCCGAAGATATAATCTTAATTTTTTTGATTTTGTTTGATCAGGGTATAATCCCGTCATCAAAGAAATTCTTGAAGGGCCACAAAGCGGATATTGAACATGTGCATTGTTAAAAACAAGACCTTCTTTTGCAAGTTTGTCAATGTTTGGAGTGATTGCAAGTGAATCGCCGTAAGCACCCAAAGCACAATTTAAATCATCTGCGATGATAAACAAAACATTTAATTTTGATTTTTTTTGAATAGTTTTTGATCCTGAGAGTATCATTACAAAAAGTAATAGAAATACATATTTAAATTTACTCATTCATAAAAAATTTAAGATTAAATAAATAATTTTTACAAAAAACATATAGAATACATTATATTAAATATACAATTTGTAAATTATTATTTTTAATAATGCTGAATTTTATAAATTTAAAAAAATAAACCGACGTTGGTAAAAAAAATATCTACAATATTAATATCAAAAAATCATTTAGAAACCACCCACCGATATCTCTTATTTTTTTTACTCTTAGTGATATCAAGCTATGGATTAGCTCAAGACTATTCGTGGTCAGGAAATGCCAATGATTATGATTTTTTTAATGAGTCTAATTGGATCGATACAAGTACAGGCCTTAGTCCAGCAAATGGCAGCATCAATCCTTCTCAACCAATTCATTTTAACCTATACTTGAGTTGTAATGTTGAAGCCAACGAAGCAATTGTATTAAATGATTCCAATACTTTACACATTTCTAATGGAATTCTAAATGCCATTAGCATTAGCGGTGGACAAGTCAATATTAATGAAAATTCATACATTAATTTAGTTGCTAATATACCATTATCTAACTCTGTTCAAATTTATTTGAATTCAGATATAAGTTGGTTGCGTCTTAGCAATGTAAATCCAAACGACGTATATACTAATTATTTGTCAACAATTTTTGTGTTTCAGGACATTGCAAACTACCCTGATAATATTCGTCTTGATAATTATTACGATAATGGAACAGTAATTAGAATCCACAATTTTGATACCACACCATTAAAAATTTATACCCTTGAAAACCTAGAAGGAACAGAGTCGAGTTTATCTATTGATCAAGTGTATGGCGGTTCATCAATTCCAAATCAAATGAATAATAAGATTCGGTCACTATTTCTTAGTAAGGGATATATGTTAACTCTTGCAGTTAATGAAGATGGAACAGGAAAAAGTAAAGTTTTTATCGCCTCTGAAGAAGATTTAGAATTACAATCATTACCCAACTTTTTGGTTGATGACATTTCCTTTATTAGAATAATCCCTTGGAATTGGGTCTCTAAAAAAGGGACAGCAGGTGATATTCAAGGAATGAATAATACCTGGTTTTACAGATGGAGTAATCATGGTGAATCTGATCTTCTAAGGGAATATACACCCATGTCTTGGGGGAGAGGAGGTGCTGATAACGATGAGGATATTAGTCTATACCAATCAAAATATAAATCTACTCATGTTTTGGCATTTAATGAACCTGATGATTGTAATGGGCAATCTGGTCAATATGGTAATATGTGTGTCGTTGATACAGCAGTTGCGGTTTATAAAAATTTAATGAAAACTGGCTTACGCTTAGTTTCTCCAGCATGCAGACAAGGTGCTGTATTTAATTGGTTGGATTCATTTAATCAACTGGCTATTCAAAATGATATTAGAATAGATGTGATTGCACTTCACTGGTATGATTGGGACGCTAACCCATTAAATTCGCCAAACGCAAATCCTCAAAATATTTTCAATCGATTTGCAGAGTATTTAGAAAATGTTTACGATTTATATGGATTGCCTATTTGGATTACAGAGTTTAATGCTAACAAACACAGAACTGAACAGGTAAATCGTGAATTCATGCAATTGGCGCTTCCTTACTTAGAAAATTTAAGCTATGTAGAGCGATATTCATGGTTTGAGCCTGTTTCTGGAACAGCAGATTATTATGACTCACAAAATAATCTCACCCTTATTGGTGACTTTTATAAAAATTATGAATCAAGTGCTTCTATTCCAGAAGCTATTCAAATAGGACCTGATAACCTAGATAATAGTGTTGTGATTAATAATTACATATATACATGTGAAGACTCTGATTCAGCCCTATCAATTGATCAAGATCAAGGACTACCTAATTCTGAAATAAGAATATTCCCTAATCCTGCCATAGATAAAATCAACATACTATCTTCTAAACCAATCTATAATATTGAAATTTATTCTATAAACGGAAAATTAATTAAAAAACAACTATGGTATAATTATATTGATATTTCATCTCTACAAATGGGAATCTATATTTTAAAAGTAAACCAATATTATTTTAGATTTATAAAACTCTAAACAAAATTTTATGCTCTGTAAAAAACAATTATATATGATAAAGTATTTTTTGTGATTCTGATAACTGTCCTTCAAATGAGGTTCCTAGCTCTTCTTTTTTGACTCTAATCCTCCAAAATCAGTATCTGAAATATGTCTTAATTCTTCTAAAGAGAGCGTATTCCCATAATCTTTCTTTAGTTGGTATAACTCGGTCTTTAAACGATTAATAAGCATCGCATGTTCTTTAGAATTTATAAGATTATTCATTTCTGAGGGGTCGTTTTGAAGATCATAAAATTCCCAAACATCGATATTATAATAAAAGTGGATTAATTTATACCGTTGATTTCTTATTCCATAATGAGGCTGGACACGGTGGTAGTATGGGTATTCATAATAGTGATAATACATCGATTTTTGCCAATCTTCAGAAGTTTTTCCCTTAAGATTATTAAAAAAGCTTTTTCCTTGCACTTGCTCTGGAATAGAAACTCCAGCCATATCAAGTAAGGTGGGAGCAAAATCTATATTTGAAACAATATCATCTATAATAATTCCAGGTTTAATTTTTCCTGGATAACGAATCAAAAAAGGCATATGCAGTGATTCTTCATACATAAAACGTTTATCAAAAAATCCGTGTTCACCTAAAAAAAAGCCTTGGTCTGAAGCATAGATAACAATCGTGTTTTTTTCTAATCCATTTTCTTTTAAGTAGTCTAATACTCTTCCAATATTATCATCTACAGATTTAATCGTTGCTAAATAGTCTTTGATATACTTTTGATACTTCCATCGACGAATTTCTTGTGGACTTAAATTTTTATTAGGAACAACTATTTCGTTGGGTTTAAATCCAAATTGACTCCATTTCCTTTTGTCTTTTTTAGATAGAGAATCTGGAGGGGTCATTTTCATATCTTGTCTACTAAAATAATCCATTGTCATTTC
>CATISV010000144.1 GCA_949541125.1 Flavobacterium sp. SCGC AAA160-P02 | reverse complement strand
TATAATACCAAAAATGTTCTTTTTTATGGAATGAATTTTAAGACTCTTTATAGTCATAATATAAAAAATAATTGTAAGGAAAACGTTGAAAATGAATCTCCTTTACTTGATCATAGGCTAACTCTTTAAACGCTTCAAGGTTTTCTTTTTTTAATGCTGAAATAAAGATCGAAGATCTTGCTGTGGTATTCATCCATGTTTTTTTCCAATCTTCCAAAGAATAGTGGGCTTTAGTTTTCTTAGTCACCAAGTCATCTTCATCTATGGTTTCATGACTATATGCATCTATTTTATTAAAAACCATTACCGTTGGTTTATCCGTGCAATTAATCTCTTCTAATATGTTGTTTACCGAAGATATGTGATCCTCAAAATTGGGGTGAGAAATATCTACAACATGCAATAATAAGTCCGCTTCACGAACTTCGTCCAAAGTAGATTTAAATGATTCGACCAACTGAGTAGGTAATTTTCTGATAAATCCAACTGTGTCTGTCATTAGAAAAGGAATATTTTTAATCACGACCTTCCTAACAGTGGTATCTAGGGTTGCGAATAATTTATTTTCAGCAAAAACATTGCTTTTACTAACAACATTCATCAGGGTAGATTTACCAACATTGGTATATCCTACCAATGCAATACGAACCATTTTACCTCGATTTTTACGTTGAACAGCCATTTGTTTATCAATAAGTGTCAATTTCTTTTTCAACAGTGCTATCTTATCTCTGATGATACGTCTATCCGTTTCAATCTCTGTTTCTCCGGGACCACGCATTCCAATCCCTCCCTTTTGTTTATCAAGGTGTGTCCATAATTTTGTTAAACGAGGCAATAAGTATTGATGTTGAGCCAATTCAACTTGAGTTTTTGCAGAACTCGTTTGAGCTCTACGAGCAAAAATATCCAGAATAAGGTTTGTTCTATCTAAAATTTTACAATTGAGGATTTTTTCAATATTTCTCAATTGAGCAGGAGATAATTCATCGTCAAAAATTGCTGTACCGATATTATGAATATCAATATATGTTTTGACATCATTCAGTTTTCCTGTTCCTAAGAATGTTTTGGGATGTGATCTTTCTAATTTCTGAACAAATCGATTGACAACAGTTCCACCAGCTGTATGAGTCAAAAATTCTAATTCATCTAAATATTCTTTTGATTGATTTTGGTCTTGTAATTGAGTAATTACACCAATCAACACTACTTTTTCTGAGGTAGCCTTTCTCTGTTCAATCATAGGCATCAAAGGTACTAAGAAATCTAATGTAACGATCTTAAAAGATTGATTAATGAAGGATAAAAATTAATCATCGTTTTTGATTTTACCAAGTAAGGTCTTATCATTAAGAATATACTTTTTATACTTCCCATCCTTGTATCTCCAGTAAATAAAAATAGGCATAAATATAAATGAAAGATACATCACTCCTAAACCCATTACAATAGGACCTTTTGGGTGTTCTGTATATTCTAAATACCCCCCAATAGAGATCCATAGTAAAAAAATAATAAAAAGTAGTTTAACAAGACTTTTCATGTGCCTAAAGGTAATGATTCTAGGAGGTTCTGTCTAATATTATAAAAAAGGTGGGTGATAATGAACGTTTTTCGTCCACTAAAGGACTCAACTAATAATTTCCCTTTTATTTTTCCTCTTTCAGCAAGTCTGTTCCCAGATACAGATCATTTTTATTATAATACCAATCTCTCTTTTTGGGCATTTTAATTCCTTGAACCGTTTCTATATCTGACAAAAAAATGTATTCCCCATCATTTTTTTCTTCATCATGATAGAATTGATAAACTTCCATAGCATAAGTTTCTGGGTGAAAATAAAAATACCATATATCCTCTCCTACTTCTTTTTCGTAAGTAACTTTTAATACAAGATACTCTTGGTCTTTAAACTTCTTAAGTGTTACCTGTTTGTGAACAATAGTTCCCGGATCATTTAATTTCATTGGCAATCCGTATAAATATGTATAATAATCACTATACATTTTAGCACGATCACAACTAAGCTTGTTTTCGAGCTTTTCCTCTTCAGTTGGAGTCCCTTGATTATACCTAATCACACAGGATTCTTTGTCAAGTGCATATTCTATTATCTTTTCTTCTTGAATTGCCTTTAGATAAAAATATTGATTGGGTAAATCAATGGAAATTGTTGAGTTTCTTTCGGGTTTGTTTGGAATTGACATTATGACTTGTAAGGTCCCTTGAAAGGTATTCCAGTTTCCCTCTGGGTCATGAAACTCAATTGATTTTTTTAATAATTCTGGACCTGAAATTTGTTGAGTAAAAGACTGACTTGAAGTAAATCCTAGGAAAAGAAGTATAATAATTTTTTTCATCTGTAAAAGTAAAAAACTCTCCCTATTGTAAGGTAGTATTTTATTCTTGAGTATCTAATTTAATATTGAGCTCCTTTAATTGATCATTGGCTATGGTTGCAGGGGAATCTATCATCACATCTCTTCCTGAATTATTTTTTGGAAAGGCTATAAAATCTCTGATCGTTTCTTGCCCACCCAAAATAGATACCAATCTATCCAATCCAAAGGCAATTCCTCCATGTGGTGGGGCACCAAATTCAAAGGCATCCATTAAGAATCCAAACTGTTCTTTTGCTTCTTCATCAGAAAAACCTAAATGTTTTAGCATCATTGCCTGTATCTGTTTATTATGAATTCTAATAGAACCTCCTCCTATTTCATTTCCATTTAATACCAAATCATAAGCATTAGCCTTCACTTCTCCTGGTCTAGAATTTAACAATTCTAACTGCCCTGGTTTTGGTGATGTAAATGGATGATGCATCGCATGATAGTTCCCTGTTTCCTCATCCAATTCTAACAAAGGAAAATCCACGACCCATAGAGGAGCAAATTCATCTGCCTTGCGGAATCCTAATCTTTCCGCCATTTCCATTCGTAATGCACTTAATTGAGCTCTTACTTTGTTAGTTTCTCCTGATAAAATACAAATTAAATCTCCTGCATTTGCACCTATTTTTTTAGCCCACCTTTCCAAGTCTACTTGGTCATAGAATTTATCTACTGATGATTTATAACTACCATCTTCATGGCACTTGACATAGACCATTCCTAAGGCTCCAACTTGAGGACGACGAACCCAATCAACCAATTTATCTATTTCTTTTCTTGTAAAGGATGCACCTCCAGGTATGGCAATTCCAACAACCAATTCAGCAGAATTGAATACCTTAAAATCTTTGTGTTTTGTAACATCATTTAGTTCCCCAAAGGTCATTCCAAATCGAATATCTGGCTTATCATTCCCATACAAACGCATCGCTTCATCATAGGTGATTCTTGGAAATGAGTCAACCTCTACACCTTTAATTTCTTTCAATAAATGGCGAGTCAATCCCTCAAAAGTATGTAAAACATCTTCTTGTTCAACAAAAGCCATTTCACAGTCTATTTGAGTAAATTCTGGCTGACGATCGGCACGTAAATCTTCATCTCTAAAGCATTTTACAATCTGAAAATATTTATCTATCCCTCCAATCATCAATAATTGTTTGAATGTTTGAGGGGATTGTGGTAGCGCATAAAACTGACCTTGATTCATTCTAGATGGCACCACAAAATCTCGTGCGCCTTCAGGAGTGGATTTGATTAAATAGGGAGTTTCCACATCAATAAATCCTTCATTAGACAAATATTTTCGTATTTCCATAGATACCTGGTGACGGAACAATAAGTTCTCTTTCACAGGGTTTCTTCGTATGTCTAAATAGCGATACTTCATTCGAAGATCTTCTCCTCCATCAGTATCATCCTCTATAGTAAAAGGAGGTGTTTTTGAGTCATTTAAAATTATTAATTCGGTAACCAAAACTTCTACAGCACCTGTTTTTATATTCTCATTTTTAGACTCTCTTTCAATGACGACCCCATGTACTTGAATTACAAACTCACGACCTAAGCTTTTTGCTTTCTCCATTAAATCAACAGATGTTCTTTCTTCATCAAAAATCAATTGCGTAATTCCATATCGATCACGGAGATCTACCCAAATCATAAATCCTTTATCTCTAGACTTCTGTACCCAACCTGCTAAGGTAACTTCTGTATTGATGTGTGAGGCTCTTAATGCTCCACAAGAGTGTGTTCTATACATTGTTTTGTGTTATACCAATCCCTTAATTATCAATCTAGATAAACGGAAAGATTTTTGTTTTATAAAATGACTTCACATGATTTCTTGTATTACAAGAACCGTTTCCACACGCTGTATAAAAAACGACATATGATCTCTTAGGTGCAAATTTAATCAAATCCAACCAATAACAATGGTTTGCCAATTTCATTTCTGGTTAAATATCTTCAAGTTCTTTAAATTGTGGAATTATTTTTTACAAATTGTTGGATATATAAATATGCCTTTTCATATAGTAAAAAATCAAGAATAATCACAGTCTTGTTTCAACCTTTAAAAGCTTCCTAAATTAACTTTTGTAGATTTGCATAATGAGCAAGGTTGTTAATATTCAGGAAAAACTCAAACTTTTTACAGCTCATTGGACTCCAAAAAAAATTGGAGAACTCAATGGGCAACAGATTTTGTTGGCAAAGATTCAAGGAGAATTTGTGTTTCACAAACACGATGATGAAGATGAGTTATTTCTTGTGATCAAAGGTCAATTAGAATTGGTGTTTCATGACCGAAAAGTTGTTTTAAATGAAGGAGAGTTTTATATCGTTCCTAAAGGAGTAGAACATAAACCTATCGCAAAAGAAGAAACACATTTATTATTGTTTGAGCCTTTAAGTACAAAACATACAGGTGATGTTTTAGCGGATATTACCGTAGAAACCTATGAATCAATCTAATAATGAAATTATATTTAGTCCCTACACCCATTGGAAATTTAGAAGACATGACATTTAGAGCCATTTCGGTGCTAAAACAAGTAGATTTTATTCTAGCGGAGGACACGCGAACCAGTGGTAAATTATTGAAGCATTTTAAAATTACGACGCCAATGCATAGCCATCATATGCACAATGAGCATCGTTCTATAAATGGGATTTTAGAAAGAATTAAAAATGGAGAAACCTGTGC
>CATISV010000143.1 GCA_949541125.1 Flavobacterium sp. SCGC AAA160-P02 | reverse complement strand
GCATTTTTTAGATCCTATTCAGGAAGATTAGATGCGGGCTCCTATGTTCTAAATAATCGTTCAGGAAAAAAAGAGCGTATCTCTAGAATCTATCAAATGCACGCGAACAAACAAAATGCTATTGATTTTATCGAAGCTGGTGATATTGGTGCAGCAGTTGGGTTTAAATCAATCAAAACTGGAGATACATTATCTGATGAGAAGCATCCAATCGTATTAGAATCAATGGATTTTCCAGATCCAGTAATTGGTATTGCTGTGGAACCTAAAACAAAAGCTGATGTAGATAAGTTAGGGTTATCATTAGGAAAATTAGCTGAAGAAGATCCAACATTTACAGTAAGAACTGATGAAGCTTCTGGACAAACCATTATTTCAGGAATGGGAGAACTTCATTTAGATATTATCGTTGATCGTTTAAAGAGAGAATTTAAAGTTGATGTTAACCAAGGTCAACCTCAGGTAGAGTATAAAGAAGCAATTACTGCTCCTGCAGACCACAGAGAGGTGTATAAGAAGCAATCAGGTGGACGTGGTAAATTTGCTGATATTGTCTTTACGATGGAGCCTGCAGATGAAGGAGTTCAAGGCTTACAATTTGAATCGATTATTAAAGGAGGAAACATTCCTAAAGAATTTATACCATCGGTAGAAAAAGGCTTTAAAGAGGCGATGAAGAATGGACCTTTAGCAGGATATGAAATGGATTCAATGAAAGTAACTTTAAAAGATGGATCTTTCCATGCGGTAGATTCAGATCAATTATCTTTTGAGCTTGCTGCAAAAATGGGATATAAAGCTGCCGCAAAATCTGCAAAAGCAAAGATTATGGAGCCATTAATGAAGTTGGAAGTATTAACTCCAGAAGAAAATATGGGTGATATCGTAGGAGATTTAAATAGAAGAAGAGGTCAAGTGAATGATATGAGTGATCGTGCAGGGTCTAAAGTTGTAAAAGCATTAGTGCCATTATCTGAAATGTTTGGATATGTTACTGCTTTAAGAACAATGTCCTCTGGTAGAGCAACTTCTACTATGGAATTTTCTCATTACTCAGAAACCCCTTCAAATGTTTCAGAGGAAGTAATTTCAAAAGCAAAAGGGTAATCTACTAAATAAGGAAACGATGAGTCAAAAAATTAGAATAAAATTAAAGTCTTATGATTACAATTTAGTAGACAAATCTGCTGAAAAGATTGTAAAGACGGTAAAAAGTACTGGCGCTGTTGTAAATGGGCCAATACCTTTACCAACAAATAAAAAGATTTTTACAGTTTTACGTTCACCACACGTAAACAAAAAATCTAGAGAGCAATTTCAATTATCCGCTTACAAAAGACTATTGGATATCTATAGTTCTTCATCTAAAACGATAGATGCTTTAATGAAATTAGAGTTACCAAGCGGGGTGGAGGTTGAGATAAAAGTATAGATAATAAAATCGTAAACGTTTAGTTTTTTTCTGAGCGATATCGATAATAACATGTCCGGAGCGTTTCGCAAAGGAAAAACGGTTAAACATATTCAGCGTTGAAAATGTTTAACGCTGTTTTTTTTGTAAAATTTAAAGGAAATATAAATAAGTAAATAATTAATTAAATATGTCTGGGTTAATAGGAAGAAAAGTCGGAATGACCAGCTTATTCGATGAAAAAGGGAAGAATATTCCTTGTACAGTAATCGAAGCAGGTCCATGCGTTGTTACCCAAGTCAGAACCGAAGAGGTTGACGGATACAATGCGTTACAACTTGGTTTCGATGACAAAAAGGCGAAGAGTTCTAACAAAGCGTTAGATGGTCACTTTAAAAAAGCTGGCACCACTGCTAAAATAAAAGTCGTTGAATTTCAAGGGTTTGAAAAAGAGTACAACTTAGGAGACTTAATTACTGTTGAACATTTTGAAGAAGGCGAATTTGTCGATGTATCAGGTGTTTCCAAAGGGAAAGGTTTTCAAGGAGTTGTAAAACGTCATGGTTTTGCTGGAGTTGGACAAGCAACTCATGGCCAACATAATCGTTTAAGAGCCCCAGGTTCTATTGGAGCCGCTTCATATCCTGCTAAAGTATTCAAAGGAATGAGAATGGCTGGAAGAATGGGAGGAGAAAAAGTAAAAGTTCAAAACTTACGAGTTTTAAAAGTAGTTGCTGAAAAAAATTTACTTGTTGTAAAAGGAGCAGTACCTGGTCATAAAAACTCATATATAACTATTCAGAAATAATGAAAGTAGCAGTTTTAGACATTAATGGTAAAGATACAGGTAGAAAGGTAGAACTTTCTAAAGAAGTATTTGGAATAGAGCCAAATAACCATGCAATCTATTTAGACGTGAAACAGTACCTGGCCAATCAAAGACAAGGGACTCACAAAGCTAAAGAAAGAGCAGATATTACAGGAAGTACAAGAAAGATAAAAAAACAAAAAGGAACTGGTACAGCCCGTGCAGGTAGTATCAAATCGCCAATTTTTAGAGGTGGAGGAAGAATTTTCGGTCCAAGACCTAGAAGTTATTCTTTCAAATTGAATAAAAATTTAAAGCATTTAGCACGTAAATCGGCTCTTAGTATTCAAGCGAAAGAGAATAATTTGATGATTATCGAAGACTTTACTTTTGAATCACCAAAGACAAAAAATTTCACAGATGTTTTAAAAGCATTAGAACTAGGTTCTAAAAAGTCTTTATTTGTGTTGACTGAGTCAAATAATAATGTATATTTGTCGTCGCGTAATTTGAAAAGTTCTAAAGTTGTAAATAACTCAGGATTAAATACTTACAGTATATTAAATGCAGGTAAAGTAGTTATTTCAGAAAGCTCTTTAGAAGAAATTAATAACAAATTAAGTAAATAGGATGAGCATTTTAATAAAACCTATTATTACGGAAAAAGCTACCAATGATAGTGAGTTATTTAACCGCTATGCTTTTGTAGTTGATAAGAGTGCTAACAAAATAGAAATTAAAAATGCAGTTGAAATTGCATACGGAGTTTCTATATCTAGTGTAAAAACTTTAAACTATCCAGTACAAAAAAACACTAAATTCACTAAAAAGGGTTTGGTAACTGGAAAGAAAGGTGCTTACAAGAAAGCTATTGTTCAGTTAGCAGAAGGAGAAAGTATTGATTTTTATAACAATCTTTAAGAATAGACGAAATGTCAGTTAGAAAATTAAAACCAATAACACCAGGTCAGCGTTTTAGAGTTGTAAATGGGTTCGACACCATCACAACTGATAAGCCGGAGAAAAGTTTATTAGCTCCGAAAAAAAGAACTGGAGGTCGAAACAATCAGGGAAGAATGACAACACGTAATATCGGTGGAGGTCATAAACAAAAATATCGTATAATCGATTTTAAGAGAGATAAAGACGATATCCCTGCAACAGTTAAAACGATAGAATACGATCCTAATCGTACAGCATTCATTGCTCTAGTTAGTTATACTGATGGTGAAAAACGTTATGTGATTGCACAAAACGGTTTAAAAGTAGGGCAAATCATTATTTCTGGTTCTGGAGTTGCTCCAGAAATCGGGAATGCGATGCCTTTAAGTGAAATTCCTTTAGGAACAACTATTTCTTGTATTGAGTTACGCCCTGGACAAGGTGCGGTTATGGCTCGATCAGCAGGTTCTTTTGCTCAATTAATGGCAAGAGAAGGTAAATATGCTACTGTAAAGCTTCCTTCTGGAGAAACGAGATTAATTTTGTTGACTTGTAAGGCAACAATTGGAGTGGTCTCTAATTCAGATCATCAATTATTGGTTTCAGGTAAAGCAGGTAGATCAAGATGGTTGGGTAGAAGACCAAGAACAAGAGCAGTTGTAATGAATCCAGTTGACCATCCAATGGGTGGTGGTGAAGGAAAATCCTCAGGAGGTCATCCTAGATCTAGAAACGGAATTCCTGCAAAAGGATTTAAGACAAGATCGAAGACCAAAGCAAGTAATAAATATATCATAGAACGTAGAAAGAAATAATAAGTTATGTCAAGATCATTAAAAAAAGGACCTTACGTTCACTATAAATTAGAGAAGAAAGTAATGACTAATGTAGAAGCAGGAAATAAATCTGTAATCAAAACTTGGTCAAGAGCAAGTATGATTACACCTGATTTCGTTGGTCAAACGATAGCTGTTCACAATGGACGCCAATTTGTTCCAGTATATATTACTGAGAATATGGTAGGACATAAATTAGGAGAATTTTCACCAACACGTTCTTTTAGAGGACATGCAGGTGCAAAAAATAAAGGAAAAAAATAAGTAGGAAATGGGAGTTCGTAAACACAATATGGCACAGCAGTTAAAAGAGGCTAGGAAAAGTAAAGCTTTTGCTAAACTAACAAACTGTCCTACGTCACCAAGAAAAATGCGTTTAGTTGCAGACCAAATAAGAGGTTTTGAAGTAGAAAAAGCTTTACAAATATTAAAATTTAGTCCAAAAGAAGCATCTTTAAACTTAGAAAAATTGTTATTGTCTGCAATTGCAAATTGGCAAGCTAAGAATCAAGATGATAATATAGAGGAAGCAGGCTTGTATATTAAATCTATATGTGTAGATAGCGCAGGAATGTTAAAAAGATTAAGACCAGCTCCACAAGGACGTGCTCATAGAATTCGCAAGCGTTCTAATCATGTTACTTTAGAGTTAGGAGTTAAAAATATCAGTAATTAATCATTAGTATAAATGGGACAAAAAACTAATCCAATAGGAAATCGTTTAGGAATTATCAGAGGATGGGAATCCAACTGGTATGGTGGAAAAAACTATGTTGACAAAATCGCTGAAGATGATAAAATAAGAAAGTATATTAATGCTAGGTTATTTAAAGCAAGTGTTTCTAGAGTAATTATTGAACGTACTTTAAAAATTGTAACTGTTACAATCACTACCGCACGTCCTGGTATTATTATTGGAAAAGGAGGTCAAGAGGTAGACAAGTTAAAAGAAGAACTTAAGAATATTACAGGTAAAGAAGTTCAGATTAATATTTTTGAAATTAAGCGCCCAGAGTTAGATGCCAAACTCGTAGCAGCCAGTGTTGCTCGTCAAATCGAAAATAGAATTTCTTACAAGAGAGCCATAAAGATGGCAATAGCTGCTTCTATTCGAATGAATGCAGAAGGAATTAAAATCCAAATCTCTGGCCGATTAAATGGCGCAGAAATGGCACGTTCCGAGCACTATAAAGAAGGTAGAATACCACTATCAACATTCAGAGCAGATATTGATTATGCACTTGTTGAATCTCATACTACATACGGTAGAATCGGTGTAAAGGTGTGGATCATGAAAGGTGAGGTTTATGGCAAGAGAGAATTATCTCCTTTAGTAGGTCTTTCAAAAAAATTAGGAGGAGCAAATAAAGGTGGTGGTAATCAGAAACGTCAACCTCGTAGAAGAAAATAATTTTTAAACTTTAGAAATTAAAAATGTTACAGCCAAAAAGAGTAAAATATCGTAAGGTACAGAAGGCGAAAGGAAATATGAAAGGAATATCTGGTAGAGGAAACCAACTTTCTAATGGAATGTTTGGAATCAAATCTATTGATCAGAATCTATTAACTTCTCGTCAGATTGAAGCTGCTCGTATTGCGGCAACTCGTTATATGAAAAGAGAAGGGCAACTTTGGATTAAAATATTTCCAGACAAACCAATCACAAAGAAACCTTTAGAGGTTCGTATGGGAAAGGGTAAGGGAGCTCCAGATCATTTTGTTGCGGTTATTAAACCTGGTAGAGTTTTGTTTGAAGTTGGAGGCGTACCAATGGAAGTTGCAAAAGAAGCCCTTCGTTTAGCAGCACAAAAACTTCCAGTAAGAACAAAGTTTGTTATAGCAAGAGATTTTGATTTTAACGCTTAATTCTATAAAGAACATGAAACAATCAGAAATTAAAGAATTATCAGCTGCTGATATAAAAGAGAAGTTTGAGGCCTTGCAGAAAAAATATATTGATCTTAAGATGGCACATGCCATAACTCCATTGGAAAATCCAATGCAGTTAAGAACCTTAAGAAGAACTGTAGCAAAGCTTGCAACAGAATTAACCAAAAGAGAAAATCAATAATTCTAAGTCAGTTTTAAAGATGGAAAATAGAAATCTTAGAAAAGAAAGAATAGGTGTTGTTTCTAGTAACAAAATGGAGAAATCCATCGTTGTTTCAGAAGTAAAAAGAGTAAAACACCCCATGTACGGAAAGTTCGTATTGAAAACCAAAAAGTACGTTGCACATGATGAACAAAACGATTGCAACGAAGGAGATACTGTTAGGATAATGGAAACACGCCCTATTAGTAAATCTAAACGATGGAGATTAGTAGAAATTCTAGAAAGAGCTAAATAATATGTTACAGACAGAATCAAGATTAAAAGTAGCAGATAACACTGGAGCCAAAGAGGTTTTGGTGATTAGAGTTCTCGGAGGAACTAGAAAACGATATGCAAGAGTTGGAGATAAAATTGTAGTAACTGTTAAGGCTGCAACTCCAAACGGAACTATAAAAAAAGGTCAAGTATCTAAAGCCGTAGTTGTTCGTACTAAGAAAGAAGTACGTCGTAAAGATGGATCTTACATCAGGTTTGATGATAATGCATGTGTACTTTTAAATCCAACTGAGGAAATGAGAGGAACCCGTGTTTTTGGTCCGGTTGCACGTGAACTTCGTGAGAAACAATTTATGAAGATCGTATCATTAGCACCTGAAGTGCTTTAAAAAAGATAGATGATGACAAAGTTTAAAATAAAAGTTGGAGATACTGTCAAAGTAATTGCTGGAGAATACAGGCAAGGTACTGACAATATTGGAAAAGTTTTGCAGATTATCAAAGACAAAAACAGAGTAATTGTAGAAGGTATTAACTTAGTTTCTAAGCATACTAAACCGAGTGCTCAAAGTCCGCAAGGAGGGATAGTTAAGAAAGAAGCTTCAATTCATATTTCTAATTTAGCTCTAGCCGAAGATGGGCAAGCTGTAAAAGTAGGATATAGGTTTGAAGAAGGTAAGAAGATTAGATTTTCAAAGAAATCAAATAAAGCGATATAATCATGAGTTACGTACCAAGGCTAAAAGCAGAGTATAAAGAAAGAGTAATCAAAACTCTTATGGAAGAGTTTAGCTATAGCAATGTAATGCAAGTTCCTAAATTAGAAAAGATCGTTGTAAGTAAAGGTGTTGGAGCTGCTATTGCTGATAAAAAATTAATTGATTATGCACTAGAAGAGTTGGCCACCATTACTGGTCAAAAGGCGATTTCAACAATATCCAAAAAAGATGTAGCATCTTTTAAACTTCGTAAAGGAATGCCTATTGGCGCTAAAGTTACTTTACGAGGTGATAAAATGTACGAATTTTTAGATCGTTTAGTTACCGCTTCTCTTCCAAGAGTAAGGGATTTTAACGGAATAAAAGCTAACGGATTTGATGGAAGAGGTAATTACAATTTAGGAATTACAGAACAAATCATCTATCCAGAAATCAATATTGATAAAGTGAAAAAAATCAACGGAATGGATATTGCCTTTGTAACTTCTGCTTCTACTGATAAGGAAGCAAAGTCATTATTGGGAGAATTAGGTTTACCATTCAAAAAAAATTAAGACATGGCTAAAGAATCAATGAAAGCTCGCGAGGTTAAAAGAGCAAAAGTTGTTGCTAAGTATGCTGAAAAAAGAAAAGCTTTAAAAGAAGCTGGAGATTATGAAGCATTACAAAAGCTACCAAAAAATGCGTCACCAATTAGAATGCACAATCGATGTTCATTAACTGGAAGACCAAAAGGTTATATGCGTCAATTTGGAATATCTCGTGTGACTTTTCGTGAAATGGCAAATAAAGGATTGATACCAGGTGTTAAAAAAGCCAGTTGGTAGAAATTTAAGAGAAATATTAAAAATAGAAATAGAATGTGTACTTTTGCATGCTTTATTTTTATCATAAAAATGAATAGTAACTGATTATAGGTTCGATTATCACAGAGAAATCTGTAGGAAAAATAAAGGTAATTGAAAACCCTAATCAAAATATAAATTAATTATGTATACAGATCCAATCGCAGATTATCTAACAAGAGTTAGAAATGCAATTTCTGCAGGACACCGAGTCGTTGAAATTCCAGCTTCAAATCTGAAGAAAGAGATGACTAAAATTTTGTTCGAACAAGGGTATGTTTTAAGTTATCAATTTAATGATAGTGCTATACAGGGTTCTATTAAGATTGCTTTAAAATACAATAAGGACACAAAAGAGTCGGTCATTAAAAAAATTCAAAGAATTAGTACACCAGGTTTACGAAAGTATGTTAGTGCAAAAGAAATGCCAAGAGTGTTAAACGGACTTGGAATAGCAATTGTTTCAACTTCAAAGGGCGTGATGACAAATAAGAAAGCACGTTCAGAGAATGTTGGAGGAGAAGTTTTATGTTACGTTTATTAAACCTTATAAAATGAGTAGAATAGGAAATAATCCAGTTAACATTCCACAAGGTGTCGATGTAAACATAAACGAAAACGTAATTACGGTGAAAGGAAAATTAGGAGAATTGTCACAAACGATTTCCGAAGGAATTACCGTAAAAATTGAGGATGCTAAAATTGTTTTGAAAAGAGCTTCCGAAAACAAAATTCACAAATCACAACACGGATTGTGTAGAGCATTGTTAAATAATATGGTTGAAGGAGTTAGTAAAGGATGGACCAAAGAATTAGAATTAGTTGGTGTGGGTTATAGAGCTTCAAACCAAGGACAAAAATTAGATTTGGCATTAGGGTATTCTCATAATATTATTCTAGAATTAGCTCCAGAAGTAAAAGTTGAGACAATTTCAGAAAAAGGGAAAAACCCGATTGTCAAATTAACTTCTTATGATAAGCAATTAGTAGGACAAGTTGCTGCTAAAATTCGTGGTTTTAGAAAACCAGAACCTTATAAAGGTAAAGGAGTAAAGTTTGTGGGTGAAATATTAAGAAGAAAAGCAGGTAAATCTGCATAATTTATAGAAGTTATGGCATTATCAAAGCTTAAAAGAAGAAATAGAATAAAGCATAGAATTAGAAAAATTATTTCTGGAACATCAACCAAACCAAGATTAACTGTTTACAGGAGTAATAAAGAGATTTATGCTCAATTAATCAATGATGTTAACGGGGTAACAATAGCCTCAGTTTCATCAAGAAATAAAGATATTAAAGCAAGTACTAAACAAGAAGCTTCTGCAGCTGTTGGTAAATCAATTGCAGAATTAGCTTCTAAAGCTGGTATTCAATCAGTCTCTTTTGACAGAAACGGGTATTTATACCATGGTAGGGTAAAAGTATTAGCAGAAGCTGCTAGAGAAGCGGGTTTAAAATTTTAATATAAGTCTATAATAGTATGTATCATAAATATAAAAACGTAGAAAGAGTTAAACCAAGTGGATTAGAGCTTGTTGATAGGCTTGTAGGAGTACAACGTGTAACCAAAGTAACAAAAGGTGGTAGAGCTTTTGGTTTTTCAGCTATTGTGGTTGTTGGTGACGGAAATGGAGTTGTAGGACATGGATTAGGAAAATCAAAAGATGTTTCATCTGCCATTGCTAAAGCAATAGAAGATGCAAAGAAAAATTTGGTAAGAATTCCTATTTTAAATGGAACACTACCTCATGAACAAAAAGGAAAGTTTGGTGGAGCAAAAGTTTTCATTAAGCCAGCCTCAAACGGTACAGGAGTTATTGCAGGTGGAGCGGTACGTGCAGTATTGGAATCAGTAGGTATCCATGATGTTTTGTCAAAATCTCAAGGATCTTCTAACCCCCACAACGTTGTTAAAGCCTCTTTTGATGCCTTATTGCAATTGCGTAGTGCATCAGAAATTGCAAAACAAAGAGGAATTTCTTTAGAAAAAGTATTTAATGGATAAACCTAAGAAGATGACAAAAATAAAAGTAACACAAGTTAAAAGTCAAATTGGACGCCTCAAAAATCAGAAGAGAACTTTAGAGGCTTTAGGTTTACGTAAAATGAACCAGACTGTAGAACATGAGGCAACTCCTTCAGTTATTGGGATGGTAAATAAAGTTAAACACCTAGTTTCCGTTGAGGAAATTTAATAAAATATATGATGAGTTTACATAACTTAAAACCAGCAGAAGGATCTGTAAAGAGGAGAAAAAGAATTGCGAGAGGTGAGGGTTCTGGTAAAGGAGGAACCTCTACGAGAGGCCACAAGGGAGCAAAATCTCGTTCAGGGTATTCTAGAAAAATTGGATTTGAAGGTGGTCAGATGCCGCTTCAAAGACGTGTGCCTAAGTTTGGTTTCAAAAATATTAACCGAAAGGAATATGCGGGAGTTAACCTTGATAAGCTTCAAGAGCTAGTTGATACAAAAAAAATAACTGATATTGTTAACGTAGAAATTTTGGTGTCAAATGGAGTAGTAGGGAAAAACGACATGGTTAAAATATTAGGACGTGGAGAGCTAAAAGCCACATTAAAGATTACTGTTCATAAATTTACTGCTACTGCTAAGGCTGCTATTGAAGCTGCTGGTGGAGAAGCAAATACTTTATAAGAATCTGTAAATGAAGAATTTTATAAAAATATTAAATGATATTTGGAAAATAGAAGAATTAAAGAACAAAATTCTTCTAACCCTTGGTTTGATTGCTGTATATCGTTTTATGGCTGGTGTTCCATTACCTGGAATTGATCCACTTCAGTTATCTGCATTAAAAGAAAGTACCCAAGATGGTCTTCTAGGATTGTTGAATGCATTTACAGGAGGAGCATTTTCTAGAGCTTCAATTATGGCCTTAGGAATTATGCCATACATTTCTGCGTCTATTGTAGTACAATTGATGGGAATAGCGGTTCCTTATTTACAAAAATTACAAAAAGATGGAGAAAGTGGCAGGAAGAAGATCACACAAATTACAAGATGGTTAACCATCTTGATTACCATGGTTCAAGGCCCAACCTATATAGCAGCAATTCAGAATACATTCGGGTTACCTCCTGAAGCATTTTTAGTAACTGGAGCTACCTTTTGGATTTCCTCTATGATCTTATTAACAACTGGAACTATTTTTGCCATGTGGTTAGGGGAACGAATTACCGATAAAGGAGTTGGTAATGGTATTTCATTGTTAATTACGGTGGGTATTATAGCTAACTTTCCAGGAGCATTCCTACAAGAGTATGTTTCCAAAACTACCAATGCAGGAGCTGGGGGTATTATGATGATTTTAATTGAAATTATTGTTTGGTTTATTGTTATTTTATTGAGTGTTTATTTGGTGACAGCCGTTCGAAAGATTTCGGTTCAATACGCCAGAAGAACAGTAGCAGGTAATATTCAAAGTGTTGCAGGGTCAAGAGATTATATTCCTTTGAAACTAAATGCTGCTGGAGTAATGCCAATCATTTTTGCTCAAGCTATTATGTTTTTACCGATGGCCTTAGCGAGAAAATTTCCCGAATTGCAAGAATTACAAGACCCATTTGGTTTTTGGTATAATGTTATCTTTGCAATTTTAATTGTTATTTTTAGTTTCTTTTATACAGCCATTACTATTCCTACGAATAAGATGGCAGAAGATTTAAAGAAAAGTGGAGGTTTTATTCCAGGAATTAGACCAGGGAAAGATACAGCAGAAAGATTAGATACTGTTTTGTCTAGAATTACTTTCCCAGGATCGTTATTTTTGGCCGGATTATCAATACTACCTGCTATCATTGCTCAATTTAAAGTTCAACCAAATTGGGCGTTATTTTATGGAGGAACATCATTAATTATTATGGTAGGAGTTGCTATAGATACCATTCAACAAATTAATTCCTATTTACTGAATCGTCATTATGATGGTTTAATGAAAACAGGAAGTAGTAATAGAAAATCATTAAAGTAAGTTATGGCTAAACAACCAGCAATTGAACAAGACGGAACTATTACAGAAGCATTATCAAATGCTATGTTTCGTGTAGAGCTAGAAAATGGACATATTGTAACTGCTCATATCTCAGGTAAAATGAGAATGCATTATATTAAATTGTTACCTGGAGATAAAGTGAAATTAGAAATGAGTCCTTATGATTTATCAAAGGCAAGAATTACTTACAGATATTAATAAATAGAACTAATGAAAGTTAGAGCATCAATAAAGAAAAGAAGTGCCGACTGCAAAATCGTACGCAGAAAAGGTAAATTATATGTAATTAACAAACAAAATCCTAGATTTAAACAAAGACAAGGGTAATGGCAAGAATAGCAGGTATAGATATTCCAAAAAATAAAAGAGGGGTTATTGCTTTGACTTACATCTTTGGCATTGGAAAAAGCAGAGCTAAAGAAGTTTTGGCAAACGCAAAAGTAGATGAGAGTATTAAAGTTCAAGATTGGACAGATGATCAAATTGCAGCAATTAGAGCACAAGTAGGAACCTATACAATTGAAGGTGAATTACGCTCTGAGGTGCAATTAAGTATCAAACGTCTAATGGATATTGGATGTCAAAGAGGTATTCGTCATAGAATTGGACTTCCTTTAAGAGGTCAGAGAACCAAAAACAACTCTCGAACACGAAAAGGTAAGAGAAAAACAGTAGCGAATAAGAAAAAATAAGTTACAAATAGCTTTATGTAACTAGTGTGACGTGTGACTATTACACAATTTACTAGAGAGTATTGCTAAAAACTAAAATTTATTATGGCAAAAACAAGTTCAAAAAAACGTAAAGTAATTATTGAGTCTTTAGGAGAAGCTCATGTGACAGCTTCTTTCAATAACATTATAATTTCCTTGACCAATAAGAAAGGAGATGTTATCTCTTGGTCATCTGCCGGTAAAATGGGATTCAGAGGCTCTAAAAAAAATACACCTTACGCTGCTCAATTGGCTGCGGAAGATTGTTCTAAAGTTGCCCATGAAGCAGGTTTGCGTAAAGTAAAAGTTTATGTGAAGGG